>NZ_JBHXQZ010000105.1:0-27347 GCF_042717095.1 Streptomyces sp. NPDC058632
CCCGGGGGCCCCCTTCGCCCCCGGGGCGGGGTGGTGGCCCCACCAGCACCTTTCCCGGTGGGCGGGGGGGGGGGGGGGCCCCCCCGGGGGGGGGGGGGGGGGGTTCCCCCCCCCGCCGCACCCTTCTCATCGGTCGTCCGGTTCACGCAGGGCGGCAGCGAGTCCGGCCACCGTGGGCTGCCGGAGGAAGCGGCGGGGGGTCACCCGCCCCAGTCCCTCCCGTGCGAGCGACCCGAGCATCCGCATCGCGAGCAGCGAGTCGCCGCCGAGCGCGAAGAAGTCGGCGGTGCGCTCGTCGACCGGGCAGTCCAGCAGCTTCTGCCAGTGCGCCGCGACGGCTCGTTCCGTGTCGTCCTCGGGCGGTCCCGGCTCCGTTTTGCCGACCGCCGCCGCGGGTACGGACAGGCGCCGGCCGGGCGCCTGCCGGGCCGGCCCCGTCTGCTCACCGTCGACCGCGTCGGGCAGGTCGACCACGGCGGACCAGCCGTCCGGTTCGACCAGCGACTCCACGGTGGCCATGAGATCGCCGAACATCCGGTCGACGTCCTGTGCCGCGAACAGCTCCTCCACCAGCGAGAAGACGACCACCAGCTCACCGCGCAGCTCGAACAGCCGTACCTCCAGGGCCACCTGGGGCGTCCGCAGCTGCTGGTGGTGGCTCAGCAGGTCGATCGCGCCCAGCGGTCCGGCTTCCTGGGGCACCTCGCTGCCCAGCGCCGCGTCCACGCCCAGGGTGGACTGGAAGACGATTGGCGCCACCGGGCGGTGGGTGCCCCGGCGGCGGCCCAGTTCACGGGAGACCTCCACGCCGGTGATCAGGTTGTGGGCGAGGGCGTCGCCGATGTCCTGCTGGGCACGGCCGGCGAGGTCGGCGAAGACGGGGGCCGCCGGCAGGTCGACCGGCAGGAGCATGGTGGAGGAGAAGGCCCCCACCAGACGGGACACGTCGGGGTGGAGCGGAAGGCGGTTCAACTGCAGGGTGTTGAGCAGGAAGCGGCGGTGGCCGCAGGCCCGGGCGACGGCGGCGGCGAACGCGGCGAACATCGCGGCGGACGGGGTCACACCGTGCCCGGTGCACAAGCGGCGCAGTTTCGACCAGCGCTCCGGATCGAGCACCGCCTGCCGGGTGCCCATCAGCGTGGGGCGCACCTCCCCGGCATCGGCCACCAGCGGCAGCGCGGGCGGCAGCGGGAAGCCGTCGAGGCGGTCCCACCACCAGTCGCGGTCCTGCTGCCACGCCTCGGTGCCGGGCAGGTCCCGCAGGGTCGTCACGTAGTCGCCGTAGTCGATGTCCAGCGGCGCGAGAACGGCGTTGTAGTCGGAGACCAGGGCGAACAGGTCGCGGTAGAAGACGCCCGAGGACCAGCCGTCGATGATCAGCAGACTGGTCGAGGAGTGCAGCCGGGCGCGGTCGCCGGGCATCAGCGTCAGGCGCATGTCCAGACCGCAGCCCCGGGACGGGTCGGGGCCCTCGGTGCTCATCGCGTGGCGTATCTCCGCGAGCCGGGCCGCGGCCGTCTCCTCGTCGGCGTCGCGCAGGTCGGTGACCTGGAGCTGCGGGACCGCCTGCGGATCGTCCAGGGGCAGGATGCGCTGCCGGCCGTCGGGCAGGATGCGGGCCCGCAGGACGGCCTGGTGCTCGGCCAGGCGCTCCAGGGCGTCCTGGAGCGCCTCGGGGGCCTCGTCGGCGTCGATGTCCTCCAGCCCGATGTCCACGTAGTGGTGTGCGGAGCGGTAGGACAGCTCCCAGGCGTCCTGCTGGCCCACGAAGTAGCCCTGCTGGAGCGGCAGGAGCGGGAACGGGGCGTCCGGGTCCTCGCGCCGGCGCAGGTCCAGGGGCAGCGGGCGCAGTGCGCCCGTCCCCGACCCGGTGCTGCGTTCGTGGACGAGGGCGGCCAGTTGCGCGGCGCTCTGCTCGACGCGGACGTCCGCCAGCGCCAGCGGTGTGCCCAGCCGTTTGCGGAGCATCGCGGCCATCCGGACGGCCAGGACGGAGTCGCCTCCCAGGCTCAGGAAGCTGGCGTCCGCCGGTACGGCGGCCAGGTCGGTCTCCAGGGCGTCGGCCCACACGGCGCGGACGGCGTCGACCAGGTCGGCGGGGGCCGGCTGCGCGGAGGCGGTGTGCTCGGGGGCGGGTGCTGAGGTCAACGGGGAACTCCAGTCGGGAGGGTGGGGCGGATGACGTCGTCCACGGCATGGACCCGTGGCAGGCGCAGGGCAGGGGGCAGGCGGTCGGCGAGTGCGGCGCGGACGCGGGCGGGGTCCGGGCGGGCGCCGTGGGACCTGACACGGCCCGCGATGACGCGCTGGCCCGCGGCCGCGGCGAGGGGATGCCCCTCGTGCGGCAGGACGGGCAGGGGGTCGAACCCGGCCGCGTCCAGTTGCCGGGTCCACTCCCCTGCGGTGAGGAAGACCCGGTCCTGGCCGGCTCGCAGGTCCGTGAACCAGCCCTGTTCACCGGGCGCGGGTGACATCAGCAGGTACATGGAGGTGAGTGCCTGGTAGTGCTCCTGGCACGACTCGACCAGGATCAGCAGCCCGTCGGGCGCCAGCAGTTCCCGCAGGGCCGCCAGACAGCGTCCGGCGTGCCGTGCGTTGTGCAGGACGTTCGCCGCCAGGACGACGTCCCGGGAGCCCGGCTCCAAGCCCTGTTCGAGCGGGTCGGCCTGGATGTCGAACAGGGCGTGCCGCAGGCCGGGGCGGTCACCGAAGGCGTCCCTGGCCGTCCGCAGGAAGAACGGGGAGACATCCGTGAACACGTAGTCGACGGGCGTGTCGCCGAGCGCCTCCAGGACGGTGCCGGTGGTGCCGCCCACGCCGGCGCCCGCCTCCAGGACGCGCAGGGGAGCCGGCGTGGTTCGGCGGTCGGCCTCATCGCTGATCAGGGACGCCGCGGCGTGGTTGGCCCAACGGCTGGGGACGCTGTCGCGGTAGTTGCCCTGCGCGGTGCTCGTCTCCCCGTCGGGGAAGAGGACCTCCTGCAGTGACGTACGGTCCTGGAGCAGCAGCGTGAGCCGTTCGGCCGCGGTCCGGAAGAAGCGGGTCATGGACGCCGGGTAGCCCAGGCCCCGGCAGGCGCCGTCCAGTTCGCGCAGCGCCCGGGCGTGGTCGCGGCGGTCCGGCACCACGAGGGAGTGGTAGCGGTCCGTCGCCGCGTCCAGCCGGAGCCGGCCCTCCGCGGTCAGGGTGGCCAGCCAGCGCCGGACGATCCACGCGTGCCGGGGTGCGGCCGCCAGGGCTTCGAGGATCTCGTCGGTGCCGCGCCGGCCCCCGTCGCGGAACAGCCTGGTCCGGTCGAGCAGCCGGGCCATCGTCAGCAGCGCCGTCTCGTCGAGCTGCCGCATCAGCGCCGGGAGGGCGGCCGGATCGATGCCGCGTACGGCGGCGTCACCGGCGTCCGCGGCCCGGCTCACGGCGCGGACGTCGTCGCGGCCGGGACCGGCCGGCGGCCGCGTGTCCGGTGGCGGGCCCGCCACCAGCAGGGTGTCCTGCCCGCCGTCGCGCACCAGTTGCCAGTCCGTCACGCCCGGCAGCCCGGTGAGGGTCTCGTCGGTGAGGACGCCGTTCACGAGTGGCCGTCCTCGATGACGTCCACCACGGTGATCACCGGGGGTGTCGTGTCCGGCCCGGTCCGGCGCAGGTGGTCGCGCAGGACCTCGGGCAGGCGGCGCCGCACGAACAGGGGGAACGGCTCGTGGGCGGCCGGACCGGAGGGCGTCGGGGCGTCCGCGGCGGCGGGGGCGCAGTCCGCGGGGGCCGCCACGGCCAGCATGCGCGGGTCGGCGGCATCGAGGAGCACGGCGGCGTCCTCTCCCTCCAGGGCCTCGCGCAGGGCGTAGGGGGTCACCGCCCCGGGAGCGTCGTGGAGAAGGGCGTTGGGGATCCCGTGGACGACGACGGGACCTCCGTCGAGCGCGTCGCGCAGCGTTTCCCGGACACCGCTCCCCCGGTGTTCGCCCCAGGACGTGCGGCGCACCTGCCGGGTGCCCGGGCCGCCGGTGGGCGGGCCGACGCGCAGGACGACGTCGTAGCGGTAGCGGGTGAGTTCGGTGTCCTCGGCCATGGTGCGGGCGTGCACGCTCATGCGGACCGGCCGCGGCTGGGCCGCGACCGCCGCGGCGACGGCCGCGGGGGTGAAGGACAGCTCCTCGTCCGCCTCGGCGGCGGCCGCGGCCCGGGCGGCGATCGTCGTGTCGTCCGCCTCGGGGTCGCGTGCCCGCTCCAGCCGTCCGAAGTGGTCGAGCAGCAGGCCAAAGTGCCGGATGTCTCCGACGATCACGGTGCCGCCGTCCTCGACGGTGGACAGTGCCCCGTGCAGCACGGTCGTCAGGTAGGCCAGGTCGGGGAAGCACTGGGTGACCGAGTTGAGCAGCAGGCAGTCGGGGAGCACGTCGGGGCCGAAGACGGCGTCCATGGTCTCCCGCACCCGGGTGGCGGCCGCCTCGTGGGCGGCGGCCCGGACGAACGCGGTGCGGGGCAGGCCGGCGTCGGTGAGGCGGTCCACCGCGACCTGGGCGACGTCGGTGCCGACGTACCCGTCCAGGTGCGGGTGCAGGCGGTGGGCGAGCAGACCGGTGCCGCAGCCGAGTTCCAGCAGCCTCCTCGGGCGCCGGGCCAGGACGAGGTCCACCGTGCGGTCCACCCAGTCGCGCATGTGGGCCTCGGGCAGCGGCGCTCCGGTGTCGGACGCCCGCCACCCGGACAGGTCCAGGTCGTCGGCGTGCCGGCCCTCGGCGGTCTCGTACACCCACTCGTAGACCTCGGCCCACTGTTCGAGGTGCTCGCGCAGCAGGGGGCCCGGCCCGGGTGAGGCGGTCACGGCGTCCGGATGCGGGACGACCCGGACGCAGCCGTCGGGTGCGGGGCGTGCCCGGGCCACCCAGGGATGGGCGGCCAGCAGGTCCGCGATCCGGCTGGTGTGTTCAGCCGTCGTGTTGTCGGACACGGGATTACTCCGTTCTCTCGTCGTGGGGATGCTCGGAGGGCATGGGCGGCCGGGGGGTCAGGCGGCGCCCGGTCAGGTGGAGGACGCGGTCGGCGCGGGCGGCCGTGCCGGCGTCGTGTGTGACGGTCAGGACGGCGGGGCCGTTTTCCCGCAGCCGGTCCAGCAGGTCGAGGACGAGGCGTGCCGAGTCCGGGTCCAGGCCCGCGGTGGGTTCGTCCAGCAGCAGCACGTCGGGCTCGGCGGCGAGCGCCCGGGCGAGGACGACCCGGCGGCGCTGGCCGCCGGAGAGCGCCACCGGTCTGCGGCCGGACAGCTCTGCGGGGAGTCCCACGGCTTCGAGGAGTTCTCGTACACGTTCCCGCCGGGCCGCTGCGGTCGTGCCGTGGAACACCTTCAGCGGCCGGGCCACCGCTCGGCCCGCGGTGTGCGCCGGGTTGAGTTCCGCCACCGTGTCCTGTCCGGCCAGCTGGACGGCGCGCAGCGTCCGCCGGTCACGCGAGCGGGTCCCGGCGGGCAGCGGGTGTCCGTGCAGCAGCAGCTGTCCGCCGGCCGGTGGGCGGCGGCCCGCGAGGGCGTGCAGCAGGGTCGTCTTGCCGCTGCCCGACGGTCCTGTGACGGCCAGCCAGCCGCCCGCCGGCAGGTCCAGGTCGCCGGCGTCGAGCAGCGGTGTGCCGTCCGGAGTGAGCAGGACCAGGCCCCGCGCCGACAGCACGGGAACCGGGGACGGGGCAGGGCTCGCCGTGCGGGACGGACGCCCGGCCCGTGGCGGCGCGGGATCGGCGGAGGGACGGAGCGGCTCCTTCCCCGGGGTGCGCGTCGTCCGTCCGCGTACGGCGGCGGTCGCACGCGACGTGTGCCGCGCGGCGGCGTCCGCGCAGGAGGCCGGGTCCGCGTCGGCGGCGAGCACCAGTGTCCGGTCGGCCAGTTCCGCGGCCAGCCGGGCATCGTGCGTGACCAGGACGACGCACCGGCCGGGGACCCCACGGCGGGAGCGCACCGCTTCGGCCACCAGGTCGGCCGTCGCGCGGTCCAGTGCCGAGGTCGGTTCGTCCAGGACGAGCAGCTCCGGATCGGCGCACAGTGCCCGGGCCAGGGCGACCCGTTGGGCCTGTCCGCCGGAGAGTTCCCCCGCCCGCCGGGAGGCGAGCCCCGGCGGGAGGCCCAGCCGGTGCATCAGGGTCTCGACCCGCCGGGCGCGGGCGGCGGCGTCACCGGTGAACTCCTCGCCGATCAGCCGGTCGACACGCCACAGGGGATGGAGGGCCGCGCCGGGGTCCTGCGCCAGCCAGCCGCACCGGGCACGCCGCCACCGCCCGGCCGCCCGGCCCTGCGGCACCGTCGCACCGCGCCAGCGCACGGTGCCCGCCGCGCGGTGCAGTCCGTCCGGGAGGACGTCGAGCAGGGCCCGCAGCAGCGTGGACTTACCGGCGCCGGACGCGCCGGTGACGGCCAGCACCTGCCCCGGGCCGACGTGGAGGTCGACCGGCGGCAGGACGGTGGCTTCGTCCGGGACACGGCGAACGGTCAGGCCCTCGGCCGCCAGCAGCGGGGCACCGACGGGAACGAACTCGTCGCGGGCGCGGCTCGTCATACCGCCTCCCCCGGAGCACGGGCGGCCGTCCGGGCTGCCGCGGCGAACACCCAGGCGCAGCCCGCCAGGGGGAGCGCGGGCGCCAGCAGCGCCCAGGGGTTGAGTGCGGCGCCGGGCAGGTTCTCGCTGAGCATCAGGGCCCAGTCGGGGTCCGGGGGCTGGGGCCCGAGGCCGAGCACGGCGAGGGCCGCGGCGATCTGCAGTGCCGTGACGAGCCGGAGCCCGGCGTCGGCGGCGACCAGGCGGCGCAGGGTGGGCAGTACCTCGTGGAGCAGGACGACGGGTGTGCGCTCGCCGCGCTCGACGGCGGCGTGCACGTGTCCGCTGTCGCGCAGCCGCGCGCACTGCGTGCCGACGACCCGCGCGGTGAGCGGGGCTCCCGCGAGCACCGAGGCCACGACGACCGCCGTCGCCCCCGGCAGGGCGGTGGCCAGCACCAGCGCCAGGACCAGGGCGGGGACGGCCAGCAGCACGTCGCACAGGGCCCGTACGGTGCGGGCGGTGCGGCCGCCCGACCAGCCCGCGGCCAGACCGAGGCCCGTGCCGCAGACGACGGCGGCGACCGCGGCGAGCAGGGACACGGTCAGGAGCTGGGTGCCCCCGGCCAGGACGCGGGACAGCACGTCACGTCCCAGGACGTCGGTGCCCAGCGGATGCCGTCCGCCGGGCGGTGTCCACGGGGCGGCGACCGTTCGCTCCGGTGGGTGCGCGGCGGCGTACCGGCCGAGCGGCACGCACACCAGCAGCGTGAGGGCCGCGGTCACGGACGCCGGAGGGCGGACGGCTCCGGACAGGAGCGGCGAGGACCTGCCGGTCACACGGTCCTCCCCGCATCCGGCACCGGCGGGGTGTGCGGCACCGACGGGCCGGTGTTCCCCGCGGGGCCCGGCTCCTCGGTGCGGCGGGCGGCCAGGTCGGCCAGGAGCATGCCCAGCAGCAGGACGACGGCCGGGAGGAGGGCCGCGGCCTGGATGACGGGGACGTCCCGCACCGCGACGGCGGACACCAGCAGCTGACCGGTGCCCGGATAGCCGAACAGGGTCTCCGCCAGGGCGGTCCCCGCCACGAGACCTCCGGCCAGCAGAGCCGCCACCTGGAGTGCCGGCGCGTACAGGAAGGGCAGGACGTGCCGGTGCAGCACGAGCGGGGCGGGCAGTCCGCGCAGCCGTGCGTCGGTCACGTGCGGGCGGCGCAGGGTGTCGCCCAGCGTCCCGCGCAGCAGGACGGTGGCGAACGCGGCCGAGGGCAGCGCCAGGGTGAGGGCGGGCAGCACCAGGAGTCGGGGGTCCGCCAGGGGCGAGCCGCCGGGCGGCAGCAGGGACACCGGGGGCAGCCAGCCCAGCAGCCCCGCCAGGACCGCGCCGAGCACCGCCGCGTAGACCGGCTGCGGCACGGCGGCCAGTCCGGCGGCGGCCGGGCCGCCCCGGCCGCCGCGCAGGTACGTGACGGTCAGGGCCGTCGCGGTCAGCAGCACGGTGAGAGCCAGCGCCACCGCGACCAGGGCGGCGGTGGCGGGCAGCCGCTCGGCGAACAGCGTCGCCACCGGCCTGCCGCCCGCCAGCGAGCGTCCCAGGTCCCCCCGGATCAGGCCGTACAGCCAGTCGAGGTAGCGCACCGCGGCCGGCCGGTCCAGCCCCAGACGGCCCCGCTCCGCCTCGACGTCCTCCTGGGTGGCCCGGCCCGTCGTCCTCAGCTCCCCGGCGTCACCGGGGAGCAGTTCGGTGGCCGTGAAGACCACGGCCGTGGCGGCGACGGCCAGGACCGCGGCCCGGCAGAGCGGGCGCAGGGCACGGCCGGCAGTGCGCAGCGTCACTTGGCCATCCACACCTGGTCGATGAACATGCGCTGGAAGCCGGGCCCGTCGGGCAGGCCGCGCACGCCGGGCGCGGCGAGGTCCAGGCCGTCGCCGGTGCCCCAGACGACGTAGCCGCCGTCCTTCCACAGCTCCCGCTGGATGCCGGAGAGCAGTTCCTCGCGCCGTGCCTCGTCCGCGGTCGACATGGCCCGGGCGAAGCCGTCGTCGAAGGTGCTGCTGCGCCAGGCGGTCTCGTTGGTCGGGGAGTCGGACAGCAGCCCGACGCGGACCAGGTCGGGGAAGGAGATGCCGCCGTAGTACCCGGTGTAGAACGCCTTCTTGGCGTAGACGGCGGTCCAGTAGGTGTCCGCGGGCTCGACCTTCACCTCGGCGTCGACGCCGATGTCGGCGAGCTGCTGGGCGTAGAGGGTGGCGGCGGTGTCCATGCCGGGGTAGGACGTGGTGGTGTGCAGGGTGACGGACAGTCCGTCGGCGTGGCCCGCCTCGGCCAGCAGCTTCCTGGCCTTCGTCACGTCGCGGGTGCGCTGCGGCAGGTCCTCGGGGGCCGAGGGGTCGTAGGGGGTGGGGAGATCGTTGGCGATCCTGCCGTAGCCGAGGAACACGGTGTCGACCAGGGCCTTGCGGTCGGCGGCGAGGCGGAACGCCTCGCGGACCCCGGGGTCGTCGAACGGCTTGGTGTCCAGGCGCATGACGAACGGGTACTCGGTGACTCCGTCGCGCCGTACGACCCGGGTCTTCGCCGAGGTGCCGGCGCTCTTGACCGCGGCGGGGCTGACGCTGCCGGCGACGTCGGCCTGCCCGGAGACGACGGCGTTGGCACGTGCCTGGGGGTCGGCGACGGCCTGGATCTCGATCCGGTCCAGGTGCGGACGCTCGCCCCACCACTTCTCGTTGCGGGTCAGGACGGTGGTCTGGGCACCGGCCCGCTCCACCCGGTACGGACCCGAGCCGGTGACGGGACGGGAGAAGTCCTCGGTGCCCTCGGGCACGACGAAGGTGACGGATTCCAGGGCACGGGGCGCGTCGGCCATCGGGGCACGGGTGGCCAGGACGACGGTGTGCTCGTCGGGTGCGGTGGACTTCTTCATGTCGAAGTCGGCGAGCCGGCCGTAGTTCTCGGCGGCCTTGCCGCTGATGCGCCGCAGGGAGTACAGCACGTCGGCGGCGCTCACCGGCTCGCCGTCGGTGAAGCGGGCGTCCTCACGCAGGGTGAGGGTCCAGCGGTCCATGGCGTCGTTGGGCTTCCACGACGTCGCCAGGCGCGGTCGGGTCCTCCCGTCCTCGCCGGGGACGGTCAGGACGTCGTAGGTCAGGGCGAAGCGCAGGACGTCGGACTCGTTGCCGAGGCCGCCGTGCGGGTCGTCGCCGGCGGTGGCGGGGGATCCGGCGACGGCGTAGCGCAGGGTGCCGCCGTCGACGGGGGCACCCGTGGCGGATGCCGGGGTGTCGGAGGCGGGGGTGGCGGAGGTGTCGGAGCAGGCGCTCAGCAGCAGGGTGCCGACCGCCGCGAGGGCGGTGAGAGCGGATCTGCGGGACAGGGGGGTACGGGGTGACGGGTGCTGGTGCATGGGTGCTTTCCGCGAGAGGTTCGTTCGGGTGTCGGGCGGGCGGCCGGGCCTACCGGCCGGTGTGTACGGCGGCCAGGGCCCGGTCGATCAGGGCGGCGGTCCGCCGGACGGCGGGGTCGTGCAGCAGGGAGTAGTGATGGCCGTCGACCGTGTGGGCGTCCACCGGGCCGTTGACGTGCGGCAGCCACCCCAGGGAGGGCAGGTCTCCGGCGTCGTCGACGCCCATGCCGACGCCGGCGTTGTGCGGCGAGGGACGGGACGCGGCGATCAGCAGCAGGCGGGTCGCCGGATCGGTGAGGTGTCCGGCCCGGTGGTCCGCCAACGCCCGCAGGTGGCGTTCGAAGACCTCCAGGCGGGTGTCGGCGGTGTCGCGCGGGCCGAGCAGGCCGGCCTGCCGCAGCCGTTCGGTGACGGCCCGGCGCACCGCCGCCGGGTCCGGGGCGGAGCGGATCGTCTCCGCCTCCGCGCCGAGGTCCAGGTCGAGGTCGAGGAACGCCTCCAGCGAGCGCAGGTAGCGGACGGCCGCGAAGGCGGTGTCCTGGGCGTGGTCGGTACCGCCCAGCGCCCGGATGCGGTCGGGCGTGTTGGAGTCGATCAGGACCAGCAGGCCGGTCCGCTCACCGCGCCGTTCGAGTTCCACGGCCATCTGGTGGGCGACCGTGCCGCCCATCGACCAGCCGCCCAGCAGGTAGGGGCCCCGCGGCTGGTGGGCACGCAGCGCGCCCAGGTAACGGTCGGTCATCTCGGCGATGGTCCGCGGCCCGGTGCCGCCGGTCAGGGCGGGGTCGGTGAGGGCCACGACGGGCCGGCCGTCGGTGAGGAGACGGGCGAGTTCGCCGTAGCACAGCACGTCCCCGCCGGAGGGGTGCATGAGGAACAGGGGGCGGCCGTCGTCGCCGTCGCGCAGCAGCATGGCCGCGTCGGTGTCGGGGCTCGGGACGCGGCCGGCCGGTCTCCGCGCCCGGGCGACGTCGGCGGGGGCCGCCCGTTCCGGTTCGCGGACCGGGGTGGAGGGCGCGGTGCGGGGCTCGTCGAGCTCCCATGCGCGCGGTGCGTCGGCCAGCCGGCGCACCCGCTCGGTGTAGGCGGCGAACGCCGCGTCCGCCTCGTCGGCGGGCAGGGCGCTCTCCAGCACGTCCCACTGGAGCAGCAGCGCCCCGTGCTGCTCGATCACCTGGTGGTCCAGCCAGGTCTGCGGGGTGCTGCTCACGCCGTACACCGGTGTGCCCGCCCAGTCCAGGTCGTGTCCGCCGCCGAGCGGTCCGGACAGGCCCAGGGCGCTGGTGAAGACCACGGGAACGGACTCGGAGCGGCCGGTGCGCGAGGACTTCTCGGCCAGCAGGTCGAGCGCGGAGAACTCCCGGTGGTCCAGGTCCTCGAAGAGGGTGCGCTGGGCCCGTACGGCCGCGTCGGCGAAGCAGCGGATGTCCGAGCGGTCCACCTCGTGCAGCATCAGCGAGGTGAAGTCGCCGACCACGGCGTCCGCGCCCGGAAGCTGCGTGGGCCGGTCGAAGAGGGTGAGGGTGACGGCGAACCGGTCCTGCCCGGACCAGCCGGCGAGTGCCTCGCCGTAGGCCGCCAGCAGGACGGCCGTGGGGGTCAGCCCGCGCCGGGCGGCCTCGGCCTTGAGGGCGTCCCAGCGGTCCGGTTCCAGACGGGCGGTGCGCCGTGCGAAACGGGGCCGGTCACCGGGGCTCCCGGTCTGGACGGGCAGCGCGGGTGCACCGGGCAGGTCGTCCAGC
This sequence comes from Streptomyces sp. NPDC058632, assembly GCF_042717095.1. Classification (NCBI taxonomy): domain Bacteria; kingdom Bacillati; phylum Actinomycetota; class Actinomycetes; order Kitasatosporales; family Streptomycetaceae; genus Streptomyces; species Streptomyces sp. NPDC058632. The sequence continues at coordinate 11,663 of NZ_JBHXQZ010000105.1, forward strand.
CCGGCGCGCCAGTAGGCGGCGGCCCGTGCGTACTCGGGGCCCTCGGCGCGGCGCTGGAGCGCGGCCACACAGTCCGCGAAGGTGGTCCCCAACGGCGGTAGTCGAGTGTCGGGGTCGTGGTAGAGGGTGCGCAGTTCGCGGTCCCAGACCAGGTAGCTGGCGGTGTCGCACACCAGCACGTCCACATTGACGAACAGGCGCACGACGTCGCCGGGCAGCCGGGCGGCCCGGATGTCGACCAGGGGCCAGCGGCCCGGGCGGGGTTCGCGGCGCACCATGCGCTCGCGGACGCGCTCCAGTTTCCGGGCGCGCTCGGTGTCGTCGTCCTTCGTCAGGTCCTGCACCCGGATCCGGTAGTGGGGCACCTTGTCGAGCACCCGGTTGCGGCCCTCCGGCGAGACGACCGCGCGCAGCATCGGGTGGCGGGCGACGACCGCGTTCCAGGCCGCCTCGTAGCGGTCGGTGTCCAGCCCGGGGCAGTCGTACTCCAGGTGGAAGGAGCAGGGGACGTCGCCGAGGCGGTAGCCGCCCGACCCGCCGACCCAGTAGGCGTGCTGCACCCGGGTGAGGGGGAACTCCCGCGGACCGTCACCGGGTTCCGTGGACGGTCCGGCCGTGTCCTCGGGCCCGGCGGGGGCGCGCCGGGGTTCCCCGCCGGGCAGCATCGGAGCCAGGGCCGCGATGGTGGGCCGGGCGAGCAGGTCCTGCAGCCGCAGGTGGACGCCGTGGTCGTCGCGCAGCCGGGCGAGCATCCGGGTGGCCAGCAGGGAGTGCCCGCCGAGCGCGAAGAAGTCGGCGTCGCGGTCGGTGACGGGGAAGCCCAGCAGGTCCGACCAGACCTCTGCCAGCAGTGTCTCCGTGCCGGTGGTGCCTCCCGTGCCGGCCTGCGGCTGTGCCGCGGGCGCGCCGGGAGCCGGTACGACGGAGGCGGGTACGGCGGTGGGCGTGCCCGCGGTGCGGGGTGCGAGGTCGGCCGGCGAGACGGCGACGGAGGCCGGGGCACGGCCCCGGGCCGCGAGCGCCAGCAGCCGGTCCACGGTGCGCATGCCGTCCGCCAGGCCGATCGAGTGCCGTGAGGCGACGGTGCGTTCGCTCCGGCCGGGGCCCACCCGCCAGCCGTCCCAGGCCACGCTGATCCAGCGGGGTGTCTGCGTGCCCGTGGTGTGCTCGTGTTCGGCGAGGGCGTCCAGGTAGCGGTTGACGGCGGCGTACGGGGCGAGGCCGAGGCCGCCGACGAACGCCGTGGCCGAGGACATCAGCAGGACGGTGGCCGGGCGGCGGTCGGGCGGGAGGCTGTGCACGGCGGCGTGCAGCGCGAGGGCCGCGGTGACCTTGGCGTGCGCGTGCGCGTGCACGACCTGCTCTCCGGTGGCCCGCAAGGGGGCGACGGCGGCGGAGGCGACCACGCCGGCGGCGTGCACGACCAGGTCCAGCGGGCCGTCGCGGTCGGTCAGTTCCCGCAACAGTCGTGTCGTGGCGGCGGTGTCCGCGGCGTCCGCGGCACGGACCTCGATGTCGGCGCCGGAGTCCCGCAGGACACGGATCGTCTCCGCCCGTTCGGCTTCGCTGCCGCCGGGTTCGGGGTCCGGGGCGAGCCCGGTGCGGCCGGTCACCACGACCCGTCGTCCGGAGCCGGCCAGGTGCCCGGCCAGGGCCAGGCCCACGTCTCCGAGTCCGCCGAGGATCACCGCCGTGCCGGTTCCGCCGTCGGTGACGGCCGGACCGTCCGGGTCCGGCACGGGTGCGGACGGCCGCCAAGGGGTGATGCCGCGCGTCCAGCGGTGTCCGCCGCGCAGAGCGCACTCGGTCCCGTTCAGGCCTCCCGACAGCAGGTCGGCTGCCTCCGCCGGCACGGCCCGGAGGTCGTCGGCGTTCGGCGGTCCGGCCGGCAGGTCCACCGAGCGCCAGCGCAGGCCCGGGAACTCCTGGGCGAGGACGCGGGGAACGGCGAGGGTGGCGGCGGCGTGGGCCGTGGGCCGGTCGGTGCTCTCCACCTGCTGGGCGTTGTGGCTGAGGTGCAGCAGGCAGGTGCGGTGCGCCCAGGGGGCGGCGGCCCGCGCCACCTCCGCGTAGTGCAGGACCGACGCGCTGACGGTTTCGGCCGGGTCGTCGCCGGTGTCACCGTACGGGCCGACCACGACGACGCCCTCGCACGGAGTGCCGGGGTCCCTGGTTGCCTCGTCGAGGGTGACGGTGCGGGCCCCGGCCGCGGCGAGCGCGGCACGCACCCGCTCGGCCGGCGGTGAACCGGGCGGACCCGCCACGAGCCAGCGGCCTCGCAGCACCGGCCGGTCCGCCTCGACGGGGGGTGTGCGCCGCCAGACGGGCAGCTGGAAGGGTTCGGACTCGTCCGGGGCGGCCTGCCCGGCACGGTGACCCCGGCCTGCTGCCGCACCGGCCGGTACGGCGGCCCGCGCGGTGGTGTCCGGCGGATCGATCCACAGCCTGCGCCGGGCCAGGGGCAGGCCCGGCAGGACGGCACGGCGTCGCCCCGGACGGTGCAGGGCCGCGGCGTCCAGGGGGACTCCGTGCGTCCACAGCTCTCCGGCGGCCGCGAGCAGCGCGGCACGTCCTTGGCGGGGCTCGTCGCGGTCGGGGAAGGTGGCCAGGGTGGCCAGGGGCCGTCGGTCCCCCTGCTGACGGGCCAGCTGGAGCAGTGCGCCGCCCGGTCCCGCCTGGACGAGGACGGCCGGCCCTTCGCCCAGGGCGGCGGCCAGGGCGTCGGAGAAGCGCACCGTGGAACGCAGGTGCGCCACCCAGTGGTCGGCGCCGGGAGCGGTGTCCAGCAGCTTCCCGGTGAGGGTCGTGGCGAGCGGGATGCCCGGGACACGCGGCTGGACGGTCGCGGCGGCCGCGCGCAGCTCGGGCAGGACCGGGTCGACCAGGCGCGAGTGGGCGGCCGCGTCGAGGGAGAGCCGCACGGTGCGTTCACCGCGTGCGGTCAGGGCCCGTTCCACTTCGGCCACGGCCGGCGCGGGTCCGGACACCACACAGGACCGCGGGCCGTTGACGGCGGCCAGGTCCACTCCGGGATGCTCGGCGAGCAGGGCGAGGGTCTGCCGCTCGGTCAGCGGGACCGTCAGCATCACCCCGCCGCCGGCCGCCCGGGACATGCCGCGTGAGCGGACCGCCACCAGCGTCGCGGCGTCGGGCAGGGACAGGGCTCCGGACAGCACGGCGGCCACGTACTCGCCGAGGCTGTGGCCCACCACCGCGTCCGGTTCGACGCCCCAGGAGCGCAGCGTGCGCGCGGCGGCCAGGGAGACGGTGAACAGGGCGGGCAGTCCGTGGGCGGGGTCGCGCAGCAGCCGGCGTGCGTGCTCGTCGGAGGGGTCTGCGGTGATCAGCGCGGTGAGGCCGGTGCCGGTCCCGTCGCCGAAGAGGTCGGCGCACTCGCGCACGGTGCGGTCGAACTCCTCCTCCTCGGCGCACAGTTCGCGGCCCATGCCCGCGTACTGCGCTCCCCCGCCGGGAAAGGCCAGCACGACCCGGGGCGCGGTGGGGCCGGGCCGGCGCCGCGGGGCCGTGCGCAGGGCGCGGCTGTCGGCCTCCGCCGCCCCGGTGATCACCGCGGCGGCACGGTACGGCAGCGTGGCGCGGCCGGTGTGCAGGGTGTGGGCCGCGTCGGCGGGCGCGACCGCCGTGGTGTGCAGGGCGGTCGCGGTGGCCTCGGCGAGGCGGGTGAGGGCGTCGTCGCGGTGCGCGCTGAGCAGGGCGAGCTGAGGGCGCGGATCGGCGGGGGGTTCGGGTCGGACGGGGGCGCTGCCCAGGACGACGTGGCAGTTGGTGCCGCCGATGCCGAAGGAGCTGACGCCCGCGTGGCGGGGCCCGGTCCAGGCTGTGGTCTCGTGGACGACGGTGAAGGGCGAGTCGTCCAGGTGGAGGTCGGGGTTGAGGGGCAGGGCGTCCAGGGTGGGCGGCAGCACGCCGTGGTGCAGGGCGAGCACGGTCTTGGCGAAACCGGCGATGCCTGCGGCCGAGTTGGCGTGCCCGATGTTGCTCTTGACCGAGCCCAGGGCGCACCAGGCCGGTCCGGTGTCGCCGAAGACGCGGCGCAGGGCGGCGACCTCGACGACGTCGCCCAGGCGGGTGGCGGTGCCGTGGGCCTCGACGTAGGTGATGTCCCTGGGCGTGAGACCGGCCACGGCGAGCGCCTCGGAGACCACCCGGGCCTGTCCGCGCGGCGAGGGGGCGGTGAAGCCGGTGCGGTCGCCGCCGTCGTTGTTCACGGCGGAGCCGTGCAGGACGGCCAGGACCGGGTCGCCGTCGGCGAGGGCGTCGCGCAGCCGTCGCAGTACGGCCACGCCGACGCCCTGGGTGTGCACGATGCCGGTGCCCCCGGCGGAGAAGGTGCGGACGTGCCCGTCGGCGGAGAAGATCCCGTCGGGGACGTGGAGGTAGCCCCTGCCCTGCGGGACGATCAGGGAGGCGCCGCCGGCGAGGGCGGTGTCGCACTCCCCCGCCAGCAGGGACTGGGCGGCCAGGTGCACGGCGACCAGGGACGTCGAGCAGGCGGTGCCGACCGCGACGGCGGGCCCGGTGAGCGCGAGGCGGTGCGCGACGTGCAGGGGGAGGTAGTCGGCCACTCCCGCGAGGGCCGCCTGGAGGCTGCCGACGGGGTCGGTGTCGGAGGCGGCGTACCGGTCGGCGAGGTTGCGGGCGAGGTAGTCGCTGTGGGCGGCGCCGGCGAAGACGCCCACGGCGCCCGCTCCGACGCCGCCGCCGTGCCCGGCGCTCTCCAGGGCGCGTCGGCACGCTTCGAGGAAAAGCCTCTGCTGAGGGTCCATCACGGCCGCTTCGGCGTCGGTCAGGCCGAACGGCTCGGGGTCGAACCGGTCCTGTCCGTCGATGATCCCGCTGACGGGTATGTGGGCGGGGTTGGCCGGCAGCCGTGCCGGGATGCCGCGTTCGGCCGGTTCCCGCTCGCTCTGCCGGGTCAGTCCGCTGCGGCCGCCCACGAGCAGATCCCAGTAGGCCGCCGTGTCGGGGGCGCCGGGGAACCGGCAGTCCAGGGCGGTGACCGCGATCAGGTCGTCACCGGCCTCGTTGTCGGGCCGGGGGGTGTCCGGCATGTCCCCTCGGGAGGAAGTCGGTTCGGTCATCGTGTGGTCTCCTCGGCCAGGGCGCGGGCGGCGGCACGGGACGTTCTGCGCGTGGGCCGCCCGGACTGCGGGGACGCGGGGGGCGGAACGGCGTCGGTACCGGCGGCCACACCTCGCTCGGTGTCCGGGATGTTCTGGGTGGTGATGCGGGCGGCCAGGGCCGCGACGGTGGGGTGCTCGAACATGTCCGCCAGTGAGAGGCGGGGTGCGATGCTCTCGCGGAGCCTGCGGTGGGTGAGGACCAGGGTGAGGGAGGTGGCCCCCAGCTCCCCGAAGGTGCTGCCGGGCGTCACCGGCACGTCCGTGAAGTCGGCCAGGATGCCGGTCAGAGCCTCCAGCACGGCCGGGGCCACGGGCGCGCCCGCGTCCTGTCCTCGGTGCCGGGGCGCCTGGCCGGATTCGGTGCCGTGCCGGTCCGGGGCCGGAGCGCCGGACTCCGGCCCGGACGGGGAGGGCGCCGGGGAGTCTGTGGGGCGGGGGCCGCAGACCACCTCGACCAGTCCTCCAGGACCCAGGCGCGGCGCTGCGGCGCTGCCGTCGGCGGTCCGCGCCACGTGCCGGAGCCATTGGGCGGACGCCTCCAGTGCCTGGTCCGGCCGGAGCCGTCCGGGCCGGACCACGACGGCGGCCTCCAGGCCCAGGGCCGCCGCCTCGGCCAGCGCCGCGTCGATCCAGCCCCCGCCCGGGGCGGCGACGGAGGCGGGTTCCGTCTCGGACGCGGCCGGAACCGTACGCGGTGCCGCGAAGGACTCGTTCGTCACGGCGGCGGCCGGGCCCGGCTTCACGGCGGCGGCCGGGTCCGGTCCGTCGGCGCCGGTGGGCCGGTCGTCGGTGGGTGCGGCGGTCAGCGCCGCGTGGTCGATCTTGCCGTTCGCCGTGACCGGCAGCTGGTCCAGGACGACGAACCGGCCGGGCACCATGTAGTCGGGCAGTCGTTCGCGCAGAGCGTCCGCCAGTTCCCGGGCGGTCGGCGGCTCGCTCGCGCCCCGGGGCGAGAGGTGCGCCACGAGCCGGGGCCGCCCGTCGGGGCCCCGCACCGACGACACCACGCACTGGCGGACCGCCGGATGGCGGGCCAGCACCGCCTCCACCTCGCCCAGTTCGATGCGGTGCCCGCGGATCTTGACCTGCCGGTCGACGCGGCCGAGGAACTCGATGGTGCCGTCGGCGGTCCACCGGCCGAGGTCGCCGGTGCGGTACAGGCGGCGGCCCAGCACGGGGTGGACGGCGAACCTCTCGGCCGTCTGGACCGGATCGGCGGTGTAGCCGCGGGCCAGCCCGTCGCCGCCGATGAACAGCTCCCCCGCCTCACCCACCGGGCAGGGCGCGCCGTCCTCGTCGAGGACGAGGAAGCTCTGGCCGCGCAGCGCCCGGCCGTAGGGGATGCTGCGCCAGCTCGGGTCGGTGCGTTCCACCGGATGGGTGATGGACCAGATGGACGCCTCGGTGGCTCCGCCCAGGCTCATCACCTTCGCCCGGGGCGCGAGCCGTCGCAGCCGGTCGGGCAGGGTCAGGGGGATCCAGTCGCCGGAGAGCATCACCAGGCGCAGGGAGCGCAGCGCCCCGGCCGCCTCCTCCGGCTCCATCTCCGCGTACTCGACCAGCATTTCCAGCAGGGCGGGCGCGGTGTTCCACACGGTGACGCCGTGCCGGCCCGCCTGTTCGAGCCAGTGCTGCGGGTCGCGCTGCCGGGCGGGGTCGGGCAGCACCAGAGCGCCGCCGGCGCCGAGGACGCCGTAGACGTCGAACACGGACAGGTCGAAACTGAGCGCCGACAGCGCCAGCACGCGGTCGTCGGGGCCCAGGGCGAACCGGTCGACGATGTCGTCGATGGTCGTGCGCGCGGCCCGGTGCTCGATCTCCACTCCCTTGGGGCTGCCGGTGGAACCCGAGGTGAAGATGGTGTAGGCGATGTCCTCGGGACGCGGGACGGCGAGCGGCGCCACGGGTCCGGCGGGGCCCGCGGCGGTGCGGGCGGGGCGCCCCGCGGCGGTCAGGCGGTGAACGGTGACGCCGTCGGGCCAGTGGGTCTTCACTCCCCGGCCGACCAGCGCGTGCCGGACACCGGCCCGCTCGCAGACCGCGGCGATCCGCGCGGCCGGCCAGGAGGGTTCGACCGGCAGGTAGCCCGCCCCGCTCAGGCTGACGCCGAGTACGGCGGTGATCTGCGCGGCACCCTTCTCGCAGGCGACGGCGACCATGTCGCCGGGACCCGTCCCGTGAGCGGCCAGGAGTGCCGCGGTGGCGGCGGCGTTGTCCGCGAGGCGGGCGTGGGTGACGGTGCCGGTGGGAGTGCGCAGGGCGGGCCGCTGCGGATGCCGCCGGGCCGCGTCGGCGGCCGGATCGTGCAGCAGGGGGCCCGCGGTCGGGAAGGGCACGGCGTCCAGGGGCTTTTCGGGAAGGAAGGAGGGGTCCCAGCCCAGGGTCGTGTCGTGCCAGGCGTCGGGGCGCGTCAGGGTGTGGAGCAGGCGTACGTAGGCGTCGAGCAGGGCCGGTGTCCAGCCGTCGGGGAACGCCCCGTCGACGGCGTCCCAGGCCAGGCGGAGGCGTCCGCCCTCGTCCCACACGATGTGGTCGAGCAGGACCTGCGGGGTCTGGGAGATGCCGTACACCTCCTGGCCGATCCAGGCGGCCGGGGGCTCTCCGTCGCCCGCGAGACCCACCCCGCTGGTGAAGACCACCGGATGGCTGAGGGCTCCCACCGACAGCGGGTTCTGCGCCCGTATCTCCCTGAGCACCTCGACGCCGGAAACGGACCGGTGGTCCAGGTCCTCCCAGAAGCGGTGGTTGACGGCGGCGGCGTAATCGGCGAAGCCCTTCCAGTCGGCGGGGTCGAGGCGGGGCGTACCGACCAGGGCGGTGGTGGTGAAGTCGCCGACCACGCCCTCGGCTCCGCCCTCGTCCTCCGGGCGGTCGAACAGGGTGGTGTTGAGGCAGATCCGCTCCCCGGCGCCCCACCGGCCGAGGACGACGGCGAAGGCAGCGAGCAGGGCGGCGGTCGGCGTGACCGCGTGCTCGGCGCATCGGGCGCGCAGTTGTGCCCAGGTCGTGGCGTCGAGTTCGGCGGCGGAACGGACGAAGCGGGGCGGGGTGGTGTCGGCGGGGTCGCGCAGCAGGGGCAGCCGCGGCGACGGCGGCAGCTCGGCGGCTCGTTCGGCCCAGTAGGCGCGGTCGCGGGCGCGCCGGGCCGACCACTCCGGGTCCCCGGAGCGGGCGCGCTGAAGGTCGGCGAACCGGGCCTTCGGTTCGGGGAGCCGGTGGGCGGGGTCCTCGACGAGGCGGCCCCACTGACGCATCAGCAGCATCCAGCCGGCGAGGTCGGTCAGGAGCACGTCCACGCCGACGTGCAGCCGGGTCCGTCCGTCGGGCAGCAGCGTGGTGTGGATGTCGAAGAGCGGCCAGGAACCGGTGGGCCGGCTCTGGTGGGAACGCTCCCGCCGCTGGGCGGACAACGTTTCCCCCACCTGTTCCGCGGGCTCGCGGCGCAGATCGGTGACGCCGATCCGGTAGGGGCCGGGCGAGGCGGCGATGTGCTGGCGGCCCCGGTCGTCCACCGTCATGCGCAGCATCGGGTGGTGATCGACCAGCCGGTTCCAGGCGGCCTCCAGCCGGGCCACGTCCACGAGCGGGTCCGTGTCGCCGGGTGTGCGGTCGTACTCGTAGTAGTAGAAGGTGGCCACCCCGCCCAGCGGCATGCCCTCGGCCCTCCCCGCGAGATACGAGGCCTGAATGGGCGTCAGGGGAAAACCCTCCCCCTCCGCTTCCCCGTCGGGCCGCGCCCCGCCGGGTTCCGTCCCTGTCCGCGCCTCGGCACCGAGGGGCCCGGGGTCAGGGACTTCCTCCGGCACGCGACCGGTGGACAGGCGGTCGGCCACCGCGCGGGCCGTCGCACCGTCACCGAGGAAGGCGGTCAACGGCAGGTCCTGGCCGGTGTGTTCGCGGATCCGCCGCCTCAGCCGCACCGCGGTGAACGATTCGAGCCCCAGGGCCGCGAGCGGAGTCGTCCGTGCGACCTCTCCCGGTGGCGTGCCGAGGACTTCGGCGATGCAGTCGATGACGTGGGCAAGGACGTCGTCACTCGGCACAGGCTGGTTCATCCGGTCTCCGTCGCAAGGCAGGCAAGAGAACGCTTCCCCCTGCCGGAGGGCCCGGGGGAAGCGGAACACCAATGAACCTAGATGAAAATGATTATCAGATCAACTAATGCGTGGTGCCAGTTCGTTCGCGCGCTCCAGGACACACAGCCCCAGCGCGGGGTCACCCGCCCGGCGCAGCGCGAACCCCGCCTCGGCGGCCTCGGCCGCCAGCACGTCCTCCGCGGCGACCCACCAGCGGTACTCGACCGACGTCCCGGTCAGCGGCCGGCCCTGGCGCAGGACGCCGTACTCCATGCGCCAGGTGATCTCGTCCGCTCCCGTAGGGCGGGCGCTCGCCCAGCCCTCGTACTCCAGTTCACCGATGGCGACCCGGGCCATGCGCACCCGCTCCACCTCCACCGGGGCGAACGGCGGAGCGGCGTTGAACACCAGCACTCCGCCCGGGGCGAGTTGCCGCGCCGCACGGCTCCACAGCGCGCGCCTCTGCCCGGGCGGCAGGTGGCCGATCATGTTCAGGGCCACCACCGCGCGCACACCGTCGGGCCAGTCGGCGCTCGCGCAGTCGCCGGGAACCACCGTGACGCGCTTGCGCAGTTCGTCGTCCTCGTGGACTCGGGCGAGCAGGACGGCACGCATCGCGGCGGAAGGTTCGACGGCGAGGACCGGCACCCGCGGCAACGCGTCACAGATGGCTCGCACGCCCCTGCCGGACCCGGCCCCGAGGTCCATCACGGCCCCGGTTGCGGCCCGGACGTGCGACAGGACTTCCACCAGGGCCGGGGCCAGCGGCTCCCACGACTCGGCGATCATGATGTCGAGGTACTCGGCGGACCGCTCGTAGGGGTCGCTCATCACTGCTCCAGAAACTCGGTGCCACACGGTTCGTCGAAGAGCGGACGCACACACGGGCACCACGGGCCGTCGGCACGGTCACCGCGAGGGTTCCCGACGGCCGCCGGGACCCGCTTCCGGACCACGTCGCGCGACGCTCACCCCACACAGTAATCAGAAATGAATTTCATTACTAGAAGTGGTGGAGTCCCTCCCCGTTCGGGCGAAGCCCACCCGCGGCCGGAAACCCGGTGCGGCCGGCGCGCGGAGGGGCGACGCGGAGTACCCGGAGTACCGCGCGGCTGGCAGGCTTCCGGGTGTGACAACCCATGAGACAGTGCACGCTCCCGTGATCACGCAGATCAGCCGGGCCCAGGACGCCACCGCGGCCGCCAGGCGGGAACTCACCGAATGCTGGGCAGAGGTCATCAACGCGGGCGGGGCCGTCGTACCCATGGACTGTCCGCTGCCTCCGGTGACTCCGACGGCACTTTGGCCGGCGATCGAGAGGATCGTGCGGGAACTCTCCCCGGACCGGAGCAGACTCCTCCTGGCGGGCGCGGACGGCACGCTCGCGGGCTGGATGCTCCTGCGCCGCGAGCAACACCCTCTCGCGGCACACTGCGGTACGGTCAACCACGTCCAGACACATGTCCGCTTCCGGGGCACGGGCGTCGGTGCCGCGCTGATGCGGTACGCCACGGGTGTCGCACGCGACGAAATGGGCCTGGAACGGCTGCAGCTCACCGCGAGGTCGGGTCTGGGGCTCGAGGACTTCTACCGCAGGGCGGGCTGGACCGAGGTCGGGAGGTGGCCGGGCGCGCTGCGGGTGGCGCCCGGTGACGACCGGGACGAGATCCTGATGGGTCTGGCCCTCTGAGGCCGCTCACCCCTCCCGTACGGCTCCTGCCCCGACCGGGGTCTCGGCCCCGGGCGCGCCGCCCATGACCGCCACCAGCACGGCGCTTGCGGGCAGCGAGAGCAGTTCGTCGAGGTAGCCGGGGCCGGCGGTGGGACGGTGGGCGGGGTACAGCGCGGCGGTTCCGCGCACCGTGCCGCCCTCGTTGCGCAGCCCGTAGCCGTGACCGCGCCAGGTCAGCGGTGGGCGGCCGCCGAGCACCGCCTCGCTCAGCGCGGTGGTCCACCGCTCCCACTCCCCGGCCTCGGCGAGGTAGCCGACGCCGAATCCCCCACCGATGTCGACGGCGCGCGGGGCGAGTCCTCGCGCCCGGCAGTCGTCCATGAACAGCACGCACTGCTCCAGCGCCCGTACCTTCTCCTCCACGCCGGTGGTGTCGAGGTGGTAGGCGACACCGGTCAACTCCACGGCGTCCGAGTGCTGTTCGAGAGCCGACAACAGCGTCTGCGCCTCGCGCAGCGGGGTGCCGAAGCGGCTGCGCCGTGAGAGCATCCGGGTGCCCGCTCCCCCGTGGCCGGCGGCCGACTCGAATCCGGACAGGCGCACCAGTACGTCGGCCCTGCCCGGGCCGTGCCTGCGCACCAGGCCGGCGAGCTGCTCCAGCTCGCCGGGCGAGTCCAGGTTCACCGTCGCACCCACCCGCGCCGCCAGCCAGAGGAACTCGGCATCCTTGGGGCCGGTGGCCATGATCCGGTCTCCGGTGAATCCGCAGCTCAGAGCGTGCCGCAACTCCTCCGGAGAGGCGACATCGATGCCGACGGCGGCCACGTCCTCCGCCGCCAGTCTCCGCACCAGCGCGCTGGACCGGTTCGCCTTGTGTGCGAAGTACACGCGCCCGGCGAGGTGATGGCGACGGTAGACGGCACGAAAACGTGCTGCGTTCCCGGCGACGACCTCGGGGAGCAGGACGTTGAGCGGAGAGCCCAGCGCGTCGACGAGCGAGTGCAGGAACGGTTGGGCCTCCAGTAGTGAAGCGAGCGGCGGATCCGCCCTCGGCCTCAGATACAAGGGCGTGTCCACGTAGGGCCCCTCCCCGTGTCGACCGACCATCGCTGCGACAGTCGTTCGGGAATAGTCGTTTCCCACCGCACCCGCCGCTAAGCCTCACCGGGGCGCGGCCGGGGCGGTATCCGGCCCTGGGGAGGGGGTGCGGGCGAGGCTCCGGTCGAGTGCGCTGCCGGGCGGCCGGTGAGCTCCCCCGGGTGCCTCTTCGGTGACGCCACCGGTTCCCAGGACGGCGATGCGGTCGGTTCGGCGGATGGTGGCCCGGCGGTGTGCGACGACGATCGTGCCGCGGCCCGCGCCACGGAGCCCTCGTTCATGCGGGGCATCCTCCGCCACCCCTGCGGCCGGAGCGGCCCTCCTCTGTCCAAAACCTGCGTGGAAGGGCCCGAAGGGGGCAACTGCTCTCCTGAGATTCGGAGGATGCCATGACGATGACGGAGAGACCGGGCGAGTCGGCGGGAGAGGACACCGCCTGCTGCGCGCGCCACGACGGCCACGGTGCGAGACCCGGTGCCGAAGCGCCGGAACCAGCGCATGAGCGGGTCAATCGCCGCTGGAACGAGATCCTGCAGGAGACACGGGTCACCCAGACGGGCGTGCAGATCCTTTTCGGATTCCTGCTCAGCGTGGCCTTCACCCCGCTGTTCCGGGAGCTGGAAACGTTCGACCGCGTCCTCTACGTCATCACCGTGGTGCTCGGCGCGGCAGCCACGGGATCGCTCATAGCACCCGTCTCCATCCACCGCTTCCTGTCCGGTCAGCGCATGAAGGACGAGCTCGTGGAGGCCGCCGGCCGCCTGATGATGTGCGGCATGGTCCTCCTCGCGCTGACCATCGGCTGCACACTTCTGCTGATCCTCCGGGTCGTGATCCCCGGTGTCCTCGCCGAAGTACTCGCCGGCGGGGTCATGCTGTGGTTCGGTCTCTGCTGGTACGCGCTGCCGCTGCACCTGCGACGCCGCGCCGTTCGGCGCTCCCGCACCGACGGCGCATAGCGCACCCGGGCGAGGGAAGGGCGATATGCCGTCGCGACAAGTCGGGCGTAGTGTCCACATATGGGTGATGTTCGGTGTGGCCGGCGTGCTGCGGCCCTGCCGGAACCGGCCGGGCACGGCAGCCGCCACCGCCGTCCGGCCCACCGGCGGGCGACGCGGCGGACACGGCACCGCCGGCGGATGACCGCGGGCGCACCGCGGGACACGGCCGTCATCCGGCAGAGAGGCGGTCTTTCCTCCACGGAGCGGACTGGCGGATGCCGTTGTGCCGCGGTGGCCGGCAGCCTGAAGCCGGCGCACCCGTCGCCACCGGCCCGGCGACGGGCCGGGGCGAGCCGGCCGCCGTCCGGGACGCGTTCCGACACCGGTGGTGGGGCGGCCGGGATGCGCTTCCGGTGGGTACGGGGCTCCCGGCGGCTGCCGCTCGACGCGGCCGGGCGGCGCGCGACCGGGCCGGCCTCTCTGCTGCTGCGGGTTCGGGTGGACAACTGATGGACACCGCGATGGCCGCCGTGGTGCGGGAGACCGGTGCGTTCGGGGGGCTGCTGTATGTGCTGCCGCCGGGCGACAACGCTCTGTGGCTGGGCATCGTGGCAGGGATACCGAATGAGTTCGCGGCCCCGTGGCGGCGGATCACGCTGTCCGACCCGATGCCGGTGGCGGACGCCGTGCGCGAGCGGCGCCTGGTGTGGATCAGCGGTCAGGAGGAGATGGCGCGCCGTTACCCGCGGCCGGCGCTCGTGCTGCCGTACGACTTCGCGCTGTCGGCCGCCCCGGTCACTTCCGGGACGGCGCTTCAGGGCGGGCTGGTGCTGCTGTGGCCCGGAACCCACCCACCACAGCTGAGCCCGCGCGAGCGTGACGCCGTCGGGACGGGCTGCCGCCGCCTGGGCGGTCTCCTGCGACAGGCCGCGGACCGCGGCGATCCGCTCCTGCCCGCCGACCGGCCGCGGACCCTGCCCCCACCGTCCGGGCACATCCCCTCCCCCGCCGAGGCGGCAGTGGTCACGGCCTTCGTCGATCGTCTGCCCGGAGGGTCCTGCGCACTGGACACGAACGGCCGCATCACCTTCATCACCCCGGCAGCCGCCGACCTCGTCGGTGCCGATCAGGCCGACCTGGTGGGTGCCCTGCCCTGGGAAGTGCTGCCGTGGATGGACGCCCCCCAGGTCGAGGACCGCTACCGGGCCGCGATGGTCAGCCGCCGGCCCCAGGCGTTCACCGTCCTGCGCCCTCCGGATACGTGGCTGTCCTTCGAGCTGTACCCGGACCCCTCCGGCATCAGCGTCCGCATCACCGGCACCGATCCGTCCGAGGCCGCTCCCGCATCGCCGTCCGCCCCGGCCGCGGGTCCCAGCCGCGCCGCCCTGCTGTACCACCTGATGCATCTGGCCGCCACCCTCACCGAGGCCGTCGGCGTGCAGGACGTGGTCGAGCAGAGCGCCGACCAGCTGCTGCCCGCTCTGGGCGCCCAGGCCATGGTGCTGATGACGGCCGAGGACGGCCGCCTGAAGATCCACGGACACCGCGGCTACCGCGCCGACATCGTGGGCCGCTTCGACGCCATCCCCCTGACCTCGGACATCCCCGGCAGCAAGGTCCTCACCACCGGAGTCCCGGACTTCTTCGCGACCTTCGCGGAACTCCGGCGCGCCTATCCGCCCACCGTGCACGAGGACGGAATGGCCTCCTGGGCCTTTCTGCCGCTGATCGCGTCCGGCCGCCCCATCGGCTCCCTCCTCCTCGCCTACAGCCGGCCTCATGTCTTCCCGCCCGGCGAGCGCGCCGTTCTCACGTCGCTGGCCGGTCTGGTCGGGCAGGCCCTGGACCGCGCCCGTCTCTACGACGCCAAACACCACCTCGTCCACCGCCTGCAGTCCGCCCTCCTGCCGCACACGCTCCCCCACGTCCCCGGTCTGAGGGTCGCCGCCCGCTATCTGCCGGCTGCCCGGGGCCTGGGCATCGGCGGCGACTTCTACGACCTCATCCGTCTCGACGAGCACACGGCCGGTGCCACCATCGGCGACGTACAGGGACACAACGTGGACGCCGCGGCCCTCATGGGGCAGGTCCGCACCGCCGTCCACGCCCACGCCACCGTGGGCGCGTCCCCCGACGACGTCCTGGCCGGCACCAACCGTCTGCTGACCGACCTCGACCCCGACCTGTTCACCAGCTGCCTCTACGTCCACCTCGACCTCGCCACCCACAGCGGGCGCCTGGCCACCGCCGGCCACCCGCCGCCCCTGCTGCGCCATGCCGACGGACGCACCGAACTCCTCCCTGTTCCGCCCGGTCTCCTGCTCGGTATCGAGACGGACTCCCGCTACCCGGTCCTGGAAGTCCCCCTGCCGCCGGGCTGTGTGCTCGCCCTCTACACCGACGGGCTCGTCGAAGCCCCCGGAACCGACATCGACGACGCCACCGCGGCCCTCGCCGGGCTTCTCGAACACGCCGACCCCACCGACCTCGGCGCCATGGCCGACCTCCTCATCCGCCACGCCCCCGCTCCCGGCGACGACATCGCCCTGCTCCTCCTCAGCCCCGGTGAATGACGCGACGACCACCGCTCCGTCCCCGGCGCCCCCGCCCCCGCCCCCGCCCCCCGCCCGAGCCTGCTCGCGCTCCTCACCGGGTGGCGCTACCGGGCCGGCCGGGACACAGGTGGCCTTCCCGTTCGTGCTTCCTCCCGTCGTCCTTACGCGGACCGTCTCCCCACGGCCCCCCACCTGTGGC
>NZ_JBHXQZ010000106.1:0-26469 GCF_042717095.1 Streptomyces sp. NPDC058632
AGGCAGGGCCGGGAGCCGATGTCTCGTCCTCTTCTTCCTTTTCCCCGAGGCCTGTTCCGCCGTTGCCCGGGTTGACTCCGCCGCCGCACGCGGTCGGTGCCTCGGGGCCTTCGTCCCTCCCTCCGGCGCCGGCACCAGGGTCGCCTTTCACCCCGCCCGCGCCCGCGCCGGGCGTTCCTTCCACCCCGCCGGCTCCCGCGCCGGGGGCGTCGTTCACGCCGCCCGCTCCGCCGTCCGGGGGGCCGGGTGCCGTACCGCGGCTTCCGGTGGGCAGCGGGTTCGAGCCGACGCCGGGACCGCCGTCGGCGCCCACGCCGGCGCCGAGCTCCGTTTCGCCTGCGGCTGTGCCGGATCTTCCGGCCGGTGGGTTCGACCGGGACTTCGGCAGCGGTGACCTCGAGAGCGGTGCCACCATCCGCTTCTCCGCCGCCGCGCTGAAGCAGGAGATCCAGGACCGTGAGGCCGAAGCCGCGTCCGTCCCCGCCGGGCCGAAGACGGACGCGGAGCCGGATACGTGGCAGGAGCCCGCTGACGAGCAGGACTCGAACGACAACGGTGAGCGTGCCGGAGACAGCGCCGAGGACACGGGCGAACCCAAGGACGGCGTCGAGGAGGACGACACCGACATCGCCGATGTCCCCGAGCCGTCCGCGGAGGCCGATGACGGCGACGAGCGCGACGCCAGCGACGACTTCGACGAGCACGAGTCGGAGGCGGAGCCCCAGAAGCCCGGGACGGAGACCACGGCCGAGGCGGACGCGCCCGAGCCCGAGGACGCGAAGCCGGCGGACGACGAGCCGGTGGACGAACCCGCGGACGACGCGGTGCGTTCCGCGTCCCGCGCCGTCGGCGAGCCCGAGGACGCCGTGCCTGCCGCGTCCGGCACCTCGGCCCCGGAGGCCTGGATTCCCCCGGCACCGCCGGTCGTGCCGCCCCCGTCGTACCCCGCCGCGCCGGCGCCGGCGAGCCAGTGGCCGGCACAGCCGCAGCAGTCGCCGCAGGTTCCCGCAGCGCCCCCGGCGCCGGTCGCCCCGGAACCGGGGCGGCCGGCGGACGTGGACGCGGGCATGCCTGCCCAGCAGCCTCCGTTCCAGCCACAGGCTCCGCAGCCCGCGCCCGCCGCCTGGAACGCGCCGGGCGGACCGACGCCGCCGCATCAGGCACCCGCCCCGCCCACGCAACAGCCGCAGCAGCCTCCGTTCCAGCCGCAGCCGCCGGTGCAGCAGGCCACTCCGCCGGCCGGATACGGCTTCCCCCAGCCGGGCGCTCCCCTCCCCGGCCCCCAGGCCGGTTACGGCTTCCCGCCCGCCGGCACCGCCCCGACCGCCCCGCCTGCCCCCGCCGCCCCGACTCCCCCGGCTCAGCCGGGCGGTTACGGCTTCCCGCAGCAGCCGCCGGCACCGCAGGAGCACCCACGGCAGCCCGTGCCCCCGCAGGCTCAGCCACAGCAGCCCGGCGTGCCCCCGCAGGCTCAGCCACAGCAGCCCGGCGTGCCCCCGCAGGCTCAGCCACAGCAATCGCAGGCCGCCCAGCAGGGGTTCCCCCTCCAGCAGGCGCATGCCCCGCAGCCCTCGCAGGCCACCGCCCAACCGCCGCACACCGCACCCCAGCCTCCGCAGGCCGGCCGGCCACCCGTCGATCCGCGTGCCGGAGCCGCCTGGCCGCAGCCGATCCAGCACGACCAGCGGCAGCCGACCAACCCCGGTGCCGCGCCGCTCGGTTATACCGCCGCCGTGGAACTCTCGTCGGACCGGCTGCTCAACAGCCGGAAACAGAGGGCCAAGAGCAGCCGTCCCGTGGCGGGCGGGTCACGTTTCAAGCTGGGCGGCAAGAAGGAGGAGGCCGAGCGGCAGCGGAAGCTGGAGCTGATCCGTACTCCGGTGCTCTCCTGCTACCGGATCGCCGTGATCAGCCTCAAGGGCGGCGTCGGCAAGACGACCACGACCACCGCGCTCGGGGCCACCCTCGCCAGCGAGCGGCAGGACAAGATCCTCGCGATCGACGCCAACCCCGACGCCGGTACGCTCGGCCGCCGGGTGCGGCGGGAGACCGGGGCCACCATCCGTGACCTGGTGCAGGCGATCCCGCACCTCCACTCGTACATGGACATCCGGCGGTTCACCTCGCAGGCGCCCTCCGGTCTGGAGATCATCGCCAACGACGTGGACCCCGCCGTCTCGACGACGTTCAACGACGAGGACTACCGGCGGGCGATCGACGTCCTGGGCAGGCAGTACCCGATCATCCTCACGGACTCCGGTACGGGCCTGCTCTACAGCGCCATGCGGGGGGTGCTCGACCTGGCCGATCAGCTCATCATCATCTCGACGCCGTCCGTGGACGGTGCGAGCAGCGCCAGTACGACGCTGGACTGGCTGTCGGCCCATGGGTACGCGGATCTCGTGTCGCGGTCGCTCACGGTCATCTCGGGTGTGCGCGAGACCGGCAAGATGATCAAGGTTGACGACATCGTGTCGCACTTCCAGACGCGATGCCGCGGCGTGATCGTCGTACCGTTCGACGAGCATCTGGCCGCCGGTGCGGAGGTCGACCTCGACATGATGCGGCCGAAGGTGCGGGAGTCGTACTTCCACCTCGCGTCGCTGGTGGCCGAGGACTTCGTCCGGCACCAGCAGTCGCACGGTCTGTGGACCTCCGACGGCAACCCGCCGCCGGTCGCCGCCCCGCCGCTGCCGGGCCAGTACGCCCCGGGTCAGTACGTCCCGGACCAGTACGCCCCTGGGCAGCCCTACACCGGCCAGCAGGCACCGCACCCCCAGCAGCCGCACCCCCATCAGCAGCCGCAACACCCCCAGCAGCCGCAGCCCGGCCGGCCGTACGCCCCGCCCCCGGGACAGCCCTACCCGCAGCCGGGTCACGGTCAGCCTCCGGCACACCCCGGCCAGGGACATCCGCAGGCCGCTCCGGACCGGCCGTACCCCCAGCCGCCCGGTTACGGCTATCCCCAGCCGCCCGGTTACGGCTATCCGCAGCCGGGCGGGACGGATCAGCACGGCCGACCCGGTCAGCACGGTCAGCCCGGAGGCGGGCAGACTCCGCCTCCTCAGGCGGCGCCTCCGCAGCAGTAACCGCCCCGCATGTCACCCGATCGGCCCCTTTCGAGGGACCGGTCCCGTTGTCGGCCCGCACCGTTCGTACACGGTGCGGGCCGTCCCCGTCTCCGGGGCGCAGCACGGCGTCAGGCGCTGGCCAGGAGCGCGTCAGTGGTCTCGACCATTGGGCGCACAGGGCTCGTCAATTCGTTGTTTCCGCAGGCCACATGGGGTGCGTGCGCCGTTGACGCCCACAGATGCCGCTGGTACACACTCAGCACTCACCTGATCAGCCCGTCCTTCCCGTACGAGCGATGACGCGAGGTCAGCGGCCCATGGACACGAACGATCAGTACGGCGGTCACCACGACGACAGGCGTTCCCGCACCCGGCACCGGACCCGTACGCGGGGTGCGGTGCCCCGCCGCATGCGGCTCGCCGCGGCGGCCGGTGCGGCAGCGCTCGTCCTCACTGCCGGGCTCACGACCCCGCTCGACCCGGCGCCGCGGCAGGCCCGGGCGGCCGACGACGGGAAGCGGACGCTGACGGTCGCGGTGGCGCAGAGCGTCGATTCGCTCAGTCCGTTCCTCGCGGTGCGGCTGCTCAGTACGAGCATGCACCGGCTCACGTACGAGTATCTGACCAACTACGCCCCCGAGGACAACCGCGTCGTCCCGGGGCTGGCCACCCAGTGGGAGTCGTCCCCGGACAAGTTGACGTGGACGTACACCATCCGCTCCGACTCGAAGTGGTCGGACGGCGAGCAGGCCACCGCCGAGGACGCGGCATGGACGTTCAACACGATGATGACCGACGAGGGCGCGGCCACGGCGAACGGCAGCTTCGTCGCCAACTTCGAGGAGGTCACGGCGCCGAGCCCGACCGAGCTGGTCATCCGGCTGAAGAAGCCGCAGGCCACGATGACGGCACTGGACGTGCCGATCGTGCCCAGGCATGTGTGGGAGAAGGTCGACGACTTCTCCAAGTTCAACAACGACAAGGACTTCCCCGTCGTCGGCAACGGACCGTTCGTCCTCACCGGCTACAAGGCCGACAGCTACGTGCGGCTGGAGGCCAACAAGGAGTTCTGGCGCGGGGCCCCGAAGTTCGACGAACTGCTCTTCCGGTACTACAAGGACCAGGACGCGGCGGTGTCCGCGCTGCGCAAGGGCGAGGTGTCGTTCGTCGCCGGGTCGCCGTCCCTGACGCCGGCACAGGCGGCCTCGCTCGCGGACGAGAAGAACATCCGCGTCAACGACGCGCCCGGCCGCCGCTTCTACGCCCTGGCGACGAATCCTGGGGCGAAGGCGAAGAACGGCGAGAAGATGGGCGACGGGCATCCCTCGCTGCTGGACCAGCGGGTGCGCAACGCGCTGTTCATGGCGGTCGACCGGAAGGCCGTCGTCGACAAGGTGTTCCAGGGCCACGCGGTGGACGGCGCGGGGTACATCCCGCCGCGCTACACCGATTACTTCTGGGAGCCCTCGGCCGGCCAGGAGTTGGCGTACGACCCCGGGAAGGCGGCCCGACTCCTCGACCGGGCGGGCCTCGTGCGGAACGGGGACGGCAAGCGCGCCGGCAAGGACGGCAAGCCGCTGAACTACCGGATCCTGTGTCACGCCACCGACCCGAACGACAAGGCCATCGGCAAGTACCTCGAGGAGTGGTGGGGCGATCTGGGCATCGGGGTCACACTCGACTGCCTGGACAACGTGACCGATCCCTGGCTCGCCGGTGAGTACGATCTCGCTTTCGACGGCTGGTCGGTCAACCCGGACCCCGACTTCGTCCTGTCGATCCACACCTGCGGGGCACTCCCGGCGACGCCCGAGGACACCGGTGCGACCGACAACTTCATCTGCGACAAGAAGTACGACGAGCTGTACGCACGGCAGTTGGCCGAGTACGACCCCGCCGAACGGGCGAACCTCGTCCGGCAGATGCAGTCGCGGCTGTACGACCTCGGGTACATGAACGTCATGGCGTATCCGAACGCGGTCGAGGCGTACCGCACCGACCGGATCGAGTCGATCACCACGATGCCGGCGAAGGCGGGCAACATCTACGGCCAGGACGGCTACTGGAGCTGGTGGTCCGCGGTGCCGGCGGACTCCGCCGAGGGTGCTGGGGGTTCGTCGTCGACGGGTGTGGTCGTCGGGATCGCGGCGGGTGCCGTCGTCCTCGTGGGCCTCGGAGTGTTCGTGGTGATGCGACGGCGGGCCACGGCCGAGGACCGCGAGTAGACGGGCGGACGGGTACTCATGACCGCCGACGCGACATCCGCTCCGATCGAGGGCCCGGGGACGGGGGTGGCCGCCGGTCCGGTGAAGGACGGGCCGGCGGCCTCCCCCGGGCCGCGTACGCGCACCACCGCGTATCCGCGGTATGTGGCGGGCAAGGTGGCCGGCGCGGCCGTGTCCCTCCTGGCCGTCCTCGTCACCGGTTTCTTCCTCTTCCGGCTGGTCCCGGGCGATCCGGTGAAGTTCATGACCGGCGGCCGCCAGGTATCGGCCGAACAACTTGCTTCCTATCGGAGGGAGTTCGGGCTGGACGTGTCGTTGTGGCAGCAGTTCACGAACTACTGCGGCAAGGCGCTCACCGGCGACCTGGGCACGTCGTACCAGTTCAACGCGCCGGTGGCCGACAAGATCACCGAGGCGCTGCCGAACACGCTGCTGCTCACCGGTACGGCCTTCGTCCTCTACACGGCGCTCGGCATCGTGCTCGGCACCCGGTCGGCGTGGCGGCACGGGCGGCTCGGGGACCGGGTCAACACGGGGCTGGCGCTGGTTCTTTACTCCATCCCGTCCTTCTGGCTCGGGCTGCTGCTGATCATCACGCTGTCGGTGGGCATCGGACCGATTCCGGGACTGTTCCCCACCGGCGGCATGGAGTCGGGCGGCGAGGAGGGTTTCACCCGGGTCCTGGACGTGGCGCACCATCTGGTCCTGCCGGTGGTGACGCTGGTGGCGGTGGAGTACGGGCAGACGCTGCTGGTGACGCGGTCGGCGTTGCTGGACGAGATGGGCAGCGACTATCTGACCACCGCGCGCGCCAAGGGGCTCCGTGACGACCTGGTCCGGCGCCGGCACGCGGTGCCGAACGCGCTGCTGCCGACGGTGACGCTGATCTTCATCAACCTCGGGCGGACGGTGGCCGGGGTGATCCTGGTGGAGACGGTCTTCTCCTGGCCGGGGCTCGGCGGGCTGTTCTACCAGGCGCTGAGCGTGCCCGATCTGCCGCTGGTGCAGGGGCTGTTCTTCGTGTTCGCGGCGGCGGTCATCGCGATGAACACGCTGGCCGATCTGATCTATCCACTGCTCGATCCCCGGGTGGGCCGATGACGACGGACGACGGTACGACGGCCAGGACACCGGCTGCCGCGAGCGCCACGGCCCCCCTGGGTGGTCCGCGCGCGCTCGCGTGGCGGCGGCGCAGGGCCTCGGCGGTGCGCTTCTGGCGGCAGTACCGCACCCACCGGTCCGGCGTCGTCGGCCTGGCCGCGCTCCTGCTCTTCGCGCTGCCGGCCCTGGCCGCCCCTCTCCTGGTCGGCTCCGACGTGGACGACGTGACGGACGCTCCGGGCAGCCCGCTGGAGCGCCCGAGCGCCGGTTTTCCCTTCGGGACCGACCGGTTCGGGCGTGATCTGCTCGGTCTGGTGATCCAGGGTGCGCGGGTGTCGCTGCTCGTGGGGCTGCTCGCCGCCGTGCTGTCGGTGGCGATCGGCACTCTGATCGGGGTGACGGCGGGGCATTTCCGGGGCTGGTACGCGACGGTGATGATGCGGGTCACCGACTGGTTCCTGGTGATGCCCACGCTGGTGCTGGCGATCGCGCTGGCCACCGTGATGTCCCGGTCGCTCGTCACGATCGTGGTGGCGATCGGGGTCACGACCTGGCCGACGACGGCCCGGCTGGTGCGCGCGCAGACCCTGGCGGTGGAGACCCGGCCGTACATCGAACGCGCTCGGGCGCTGGGCGGCGGCCACTGGCATGTGATGTCGCGCCATGTGCTGCCCCATGTGATGCCGCTGGTGCTGGCGCAGACGACCTTGATCATCTCCGCGGCGATCCTCGCGGAGGCGACCCTGGCGTTCCTCGGGCTCGGTGACCCGACGGTGGTGTCGTGGGGCGGGCTGCTCCAGGAAGCGCGGGAGGCGGGTGCGGTCAGCGCCGGGCACTGGTGGTACCTGGTGCCGCCGGGCATCGCGATCGCCATGGTGGCACTGGCATTCACGCTCTGCGGGCGCGCCGTGGAGTCCGTTCTCGACCCCAGGCTGGGGGTGTCCCGTTGAGTCTGCTCGACGTCAGGGACCTGACGGTGACGTACACGGGCGGGGCCGCCGCGGTGCGCGGGGTGGACCTGCGTCTGGAGGCCGGGCAGAAGCTGGGCATCGCCGGGGAGTCGGGCTGCGGCAAGTCGACGCTCGCGCTGGCGCTGCTGCGGCTGCTGCCGTCCGGGACACGGACCGGCGGGAAGATCCTGCTGGACGGCGAGGACGTACTGGCCATGAAGTGGGGCCGGCTGCGGGCGGTCCGCTGGGCCGGGGCCTCCATCGTGTTCCAGGGCGCGATGCACTCCCTCAATCCCGTGCACCGCGTCGGAGACCAGATCGCCGAGCCGGTCCTGCTGCACCGGAGGGCGACCCCGGCGGGGGCCCGCCAGAAGGCCGGCGAGCTGCTGGAGCAGGTCGGCCTGCCGGCCGCCCGGGCGGCCGACCACCCGCACGAGCTGTCCGGCGGTCAGCGCCAACGCGTCATGATCGCGATGGCGCTGGCCTGCGATCCGGTGCTGATCGTCGCGGACGAGCCGACCACCGCGCTCGACGTGATGATCCAGGCGCAGATCCTGCGGCTCATCGAACAGCTGGTGACCGACCGGGCCGTGGGACTGATCATGATCAGTCACGATCTGGCGGTCCTCGCCGACACCTGCGACCGGCTCGCGGTGATGTACGCGGGCCGGGTGGTGGAGGAGGGTCCGGCGCGGCAGGTGCACGAGGCCGCCCGGCACCCGTACGCCCGTGCCCTGTCGACGGCGTTCCCCCGTATCGGCGACCCGGCGTCGCGGTTCGCGCCGCGCGGTCTGGCGGGCGATCCGCCGGACCCGTCGGCGTTGCCGGCCGGGTGCGCGTTCCATCCGCGCTGTCCGGTGGTCCTGGAGTCCTGCGCGGAGGACGACCAGCCGCTGCGGGGGGCGGGGCCGGAACGACGGGCGGCGTGCGTACGGGTCACGGAGGACGTGGCCGAGGAGCCACGGGGCCACCTGCCCCTGGAGGAAGTGAGGCGTACCACCCCATGACGGCCTCCCCCGCTGCCGCCCCCGACCCCTCCGGATCCCCCGGTTCTTCGAGCACCCCGAGCTCCCCCGGCTCCCCCGCCCTCACCGGCTCCCCGCTGCTGAGCGCCCGAGCGGTGCGGGTCGCCTTTCCCGGGCGGCACGGCGTTCCGCCCGCCCGTGCGGTGGACGGCGTCGATCTCGACATCCGGCCCGGTGAAATCGTCGCCCTGGTGGGCGAGTCGGGCTGCGGCAAGACGACCCTGGCCCGCACCCTGCTGGGCCTGGTCGAGCCGACCGCGGGACACGTCTCCTTCGACGGGCGACCGCTCGACTACTCCGGCCGCTCCCTCAAGGCGTACCGCAAGCGGGTCCAGCTGGTCCTGCAGGACCCGAGCGGCTCGCTCAACCCCCGGCACGCGGTGTACGACGCGGTGGCCGAGGGCCTGCGCATCCACGGGTACCGCGGTGACGAGCGGGCGGCGGTCGCACAGGCCCTCTCCCACGCCGGGCTGCGGCCGCCGGAACGCTTCTTCCTGCGCTGCCCGCATGAGCTGTCCGGCGGTCAGCGCCAGCGGGTGGTGATCGCGGGCGCGCTGGTCCTGGAGCCCGAACTCCTCGTCGCGGACGAGCCGGTGGCCTCCCTGGACGCCTCCGCACGCGGTGAGATCCTGGCCCTGCTGCTGCGGCTCCGTGCCGAGCTGGGCCTGTCCGCGCTGGTGGTCACGCACGACCTCGGGCTGGCGTGGAACATCGCCGACCGGGTCGCGGTGATGTATCTCGGTCGGATCGTGGAGACCGGGGCGGTGGAGCAGGTGCTGACCGCGCCCCGGCACCCGTACACCCAGGCCCTGTTGTCGGTACTCCCGAAGGCCCCGGGCGCCCCGGTCGTCCTGACCGGCGAGCCCCCGGATCCCACCCGCGTTCCAGAGGGCTGCCGGTTCCACGCGCGCTGCCAGGTCCTGCTCGGCGGGGAGGCGGACCGGGCGGGCGTCGCGGACGCGTGCCGGACCCGGGACCTGGAGATCCTCGACGGCGGAGGGGGCGGGGGCGGCCAGGTGGCCTGCCACTGGGCGCACGCACGCGAAGCGTGACCCGCTCGGGGCCGCCCGGGTCCCGCGTGCCTGCCTACGGCCTCTCGGCCGCTGCCACCAGTTCCTTGCAGCGCCTGACGTCCGCGGCCATCTGCTCCGTCAGCGCCTCGAGCGAGTCGAACTTCGCCTGGCCGCGGACGAAGGCGAGGAAGTCGACGGCGACGTGGAGGCCGTAGAGGTCCAGGTCGACGCGGTCGATGGCGTACGCCTCGACCGTGCGCTCGGTGCCGTCGAACTGTGGGTTTGTGCCGACGGAGATCGCCGCCGGCATGGCCTCGCCCTGAGCCTGCAGCCAGCCCGCGTAGACGCCGTCGGCGGGGATCGCGGTGTGCGGGAGCGTCTCGACGTTGGCGGTGGGGAAGCCCAGTTCACGGCCGCGCCGGGCGCCGCTGACGACCACGCCCTCCACCCGGTGCGGGCGGCCCAGGATCTCGGCGGCACCCTCGACCTCGCCCTCGGCGATCAGGCGGCGGGTGAGCGTGGAGGAGAAGGGCTCGCCGCCGCCCGCCTCACCGCTGACGTACAGATCCACGACCTCGACCTCGAAGTCGTAGACCTTGCCCTGTTCGGCGAGGAAGTCCACGGTGCCCGCGGCCCGGTGGCCGAAGCGGAAGTTGGGGCCCTCGACGACCGCCTTGGCATGCAGCTTGTCGACCAGGACCTTCCCCACGAACTCGGCCGGCGACAGCTTCGAGAACTCCGTGGTGAAGGGGAGGATCAGGACCGCGTCCACTCCCAGCTCGGCCATGAGTTCGGCGCGGCGGTGGTGCGGGGCGATCAGCGGCGGGTGGCTGCCGGGGCGGACGACCTCGCTGGGGTGCGGGTCGAAGGTGACGACGACCGCGGGGACGCCCAGTTCCCGGGCACGGTCCACGGCATGCCTGATGATCAGCTGGTGCCCGCGGTGGACTCCGTCGTAGGAACCGATGGTGACGACGCTGCGCCCCCGGTCCTGGGGAATGTCCTCCAAGCCACGCCAGCGCTGCACTGCCTGCTCCTTGTCGAAACCTTGTCGGGCCGAGTCCGTGGACTTCTCCTGCGCAGGTCTAAGGGTGCCATGCCGACCGCCGTCGGCTCGCATCGGCACCGGCGCTCCGGCACTGTGACGCTGTGCACTCCCCGTCGCGTCTCCGGCATGATCCACCGGACGGGCTCTCAGGCGGGGGCACCCGCTCCGGCCCGGCACACCACCGAGGGGTTCTCCTCGGCGAGCGCACCGAGCAGCTGTCCGGCCCGCCGGTGCGGACTGCCGGCGAGTGCCTCGGTCAGGACGTCCGGGGCTCGGTGCCGGTGGGTGTGCAGCAGTGCTTGTGCCGCCGTCGCGACCGTGGCGTGCGGGGTGGCGGGCAGCGGCCGTTCGTCCTCGAACCACCGGACAAGGTGCGGGAGTACGGCGACGGGGTCGGCGCTGAACAGGCGGGAGGCCGCGTCCAGGAAGCGGGGGCCGGTCTCGCGCGGGGGGCCGTCGGCGTGGACGAGCCCGCGCAGCAGCTCGAAGCCGGTCTCCAGGGGCAGGGGGAGAGCGGTCCAGAAGGTCGGGCCCAGCTCGCCGGGCACCGGCCGGCGCTGCTGCCGCCAGGCCACGATGCGGTCGGCCAGCAGCCGCAGCACCCCGGTGTAGGGCGCGGCGTCGGGCACGCGCGCGAGGGTCTCGGTGAGCAGCCGGGCGGCCCACCAGGAGCCGGTGCCGGCGTCGAGGGCGTGCACCAGGCCGGCGAGCCGGGAGGCGAGTGGGCCGGTGCCGTGCTGCCGGGCGAGCAGCAGCATGGCCTGCACGACGGGGCCGACGCGGTGGTGCGGAACGGGGACGCGGTCGGAGTCGGGGGCGAGGCCGGGATCGCGAGGGGCGCCGAGGCCACCGTGGACCAGGGTGCGCAGGGCGCCGTCCAGGTCCAGGTGGGTGCCCTGGAGCCAGTCGGCGAGTTCCTCATGGGCGAAGCGGTAGCCGTTCCCGGCGGGGACGAGGAGGCCCTCGGCGAGTACGGAGGAGGCCCAGCCGGTGCCGCCGCCCAGAGCGGCCGGAGCGGGCCCCCAGGGGAACACCGCCTCGAACGCCGCCCGGTCCAGCCCGCCCTGCCCGGGGCCGAGGCTGCGGCGGGCGGCCTCGTGCACCTGTCCGGAGACCCTGGCGGCCAGCCGGCGTACGGCGGTGCCGCGCAGTCCGCTCCCGGCGGCGAGGCGTACGGCCACGCGCAGGCACATCAGGTCCAGGTGGGCGGAGAGGACGTCGTGGCGGTCCGCGCGGGCGTCCGGGGCGTCCGGGGCGTCGGCGAGGGCGGCCCTGACCTCCGCGAGCAGCCGGAGCGTCAGCGGATGCCGGGTGTCGGCCGGGGAGCCCTCCGGGATGCCGTAGCGGGCCCGCGCCTCGATGGCCTCGTCCGCGGTCAGGTCGCCGAGCCGCACACACGCGGGAAGGCCCTCGGCGGTGGGTCCGTCCGAGGACTCGCCCCTGCGCCGGTGCAGCAGCTCCGCCGGAAGGAGCGTGCCCGCGCTCTCCCAGTACTCCGCACGGCACCCCACCACCAGGCGCGCCCCGGTCCGCCGCAGCCACCGCGCCGTCCCGTCGGTCCATTGGGCCAGGCGGCCGGCCAGGACGGGCGGCATCTCCTCGGGGCCGTCGAGGAGGAGCAGCAGAGGGCGGCCGACACCGTGGGCCAGGTCGGCGAGGCGCGCCGGGCCGGTGTCGCCGAGGCCTTCGGGGCCGGCCGGGAACAGGGTGCGGGACGCGGCGACGATGCGGGCGGCCCGGTCGAGCGCCCGGCGGGCCGCGTCGGCGACGGAGAGGTCGTCCTCCCGCAGATCGGCGCCGCGCAGCCACAGCGTGGGACCGCCGACGCGGTGACGGCGGGCGGCGAACGCCGCGAGCTCCGTCGTACGGCCGCTGCCGGGCGGTCCGACGAGGCCGAGGACCGCGGCCGGGCCGCGCTCGAACGCGGTGAACTCCGCGGTGGTGGAAGCTCGTTCCACCGGAACGACGTCTCCGGGGCCGAGGGCGCCCGACGGGCCGTCCTGTCCGGCCGAGGTGGCGGTGAGTTCCAGCACGCCGGCGAGGTTGAGGTCGGTGCCGTACGCCGGGACCGTCGCCGCGTTCTCGGCGAGCAGTGCGGCGAGAGGGCCCGGGGCGGGGCGGAGCGGCACGGCGAAGCCGCCGTCGCGGCCACCGGCGTGGAGCGCGGTGCCGAGGACGCCGAGGACGGCGCCGGTGACGGCGTCGAGCACCGGGCCGCCGGCCGCTCCGCCGCCGGTGCGCAGCGCGTCGCGGCCGGTGGTGCCGATGGCGAGTTCCAGCGCGTCGTCGAGGGTGTGGCAGCGCCCGGTGGTGGTGTACGTCACGGTGGCCGCGCCGAGTACACGCGCTTCGCGCCAGCATCCGGCGGCGATCCGCACGTAGGCGCCGCTGTCGACGCGGTCCCGCGCGGTGACGGGCAGCGGGTCGACGCCGAGCCCCTCGGCACGCAGGAGCGCGAGGCCGAGCTCGGGCAGCGGGGTGACGGCGTCTGCGCCCACGACGCGGTGGCGGTCGCCGGGGGCGCGCAGGACGAGGCCGGGGAGGCCGTCGACGGCCTCGTGGCTGGTGACCAGCGTGCCGCGGTGGTCGGCGGCGAAGGCGAGGCCGCGCGGGCGGCCGGCGAGGTCCTGGACGCGGACGAGGACCTCGGCGGGTGACGGTTCCCGCCGCGCCGGAGGGGCGTGTCCCGGGCCCCGGCCGGCCGGGGCGTGGAGCGGGTCCCGCTCATGACGGGACGGATCGCGCGACGTCATCGTCGAACCTTCATGCCGTGCCTTCGTGCCGTGCCTTCGACTGCCTCGGCCTCGACAGTAGGGCCGGATGATCAGCGAAACAGCACCCTCGGCAAACGCGCCCCCCTTCCACTCCCCCGCTCACTCCGAGCGCCTGCACTTACGGGTGAACGGACAGCCTCAAGTGGACACTCTGGAGGTGGGGGAACCGAGGGGGACCGTGGAGCGGCGGCATGCAATCCCCGTGACACCGCTCCACGGGCGGACCCGGCAGCGCCGGACGTCAGCCGAAGACCGCCAGGCTCTTGGCCTTGCCCCGGTGTTCCTCGACGAGGGCGAGGAAGCTTCCCTCGGGGTCGAAGACGGCGACCGGGCCGGTGCCCGCGTACTCCTCGGGCATCTCCAGGCGCACGCCGTTGGTGAGCAGCCGGGCACGCCGGGCGTCGACGTCCCAGCGGGGGAAGGCCGCCGCGGCGGCCTCCGCGATCGGCAGCACGGTCAGTTCCTGCTGGAGCCGGTCGAGAGTGCGGGCCGTGTCCAGCTTGTACGGGCCGACGCGGGTCCTGCGCAGCACCGTGAGGTGACCGCCGACACCCAGGCCGGCGCCCAGGTCGCGGGCGAGGGCGCGGATGTACGTGCCGGAGGAGCAGACGACGGAGACGACCAGGTCGAGCACCGGCGTGCCGTCCTCGGCGACGGCCGGGCGGACGTCGTACACGGTGAACGAGGAGACGGTGACCGGCCGGGCCGGGATGTCGAACTCCTCGCCCTCGCGGGCCCGCTTGTAGGAGCGCACGCCGTCGATCTTGATGGCGCTGACCTTTGACGGCACCTGCATGATGGCGCCGGTCAGCCGGGCCACCCCGGCGTCGACGGCCTCGCGGGTGACCCCGGAGGCGTCCGTGGAGGAGGTGAGCCCGCCCTCGGCGTCGTCCGTGAGGGTGTTCTGCCCGAGCCGGATGGTGCCCAGGTACTCCTTCTCGGTCAGCGCGAGGTGGCCGAGGAGCTTGGTGGCCCGCTCGATGCCGAGGACGAGGACGCCCGTCGCCATCGGGTCGAGGGTGCCGGCGTGGCCGACGCGGCGGGTCCGGGCGATGCCGCGCATCTTGGCGACCACGTCGTGCGAAGTGAAGCCCGACGGCTTGTCGACGATGACAAGGCCGTCGGGTGTGGTGTGCTTCTGGGTCATTCGGCGGTGTCGTCCGTCTCGGCGTCTTCGGGGTTCTCGGGCTTGCGGTACGGGTCGGCCCCGCCCGCGTACGTGGCGCCCGCGGACGCCTCGCGCACCTTGGCATCGGACTGGCGCGCCTTGTCGAGGAGGTCCTCGATGTTGCGCGCGGTGTCCGGGAGCGCGTCCATGACGAACTCCAGGGTCGGCGTGAACTTCACGCCCGCCGCCCGTCCCACCTCGGAGCGCAGGACGCCCTTGGCGCTCTCCAGGCCCGCCGCGGCGGCCTGGCGCTCCTCGTCGTCCCCGTACACCGTGTAGAAGACGGTCGCCTCCCGCAGGTCACCCGTCACCCGGGTGTCCGTGATGGTGACGTGCGTGCCGAGCCGCGGGTCCTTGATCCCGCGCTGCAGCTTCTGGGCCACCACCTCTCGGATGAGGTCCGCCAGCCTTTTCGCCCGCGCGTTGTCGGCCACTGGTCCGTCTCCCGTTCTTTCCTGTCCGCGTTGTCAAAGCCCCGCGTTCCCGGGGCTGGATTCGTCAGTCGTCCTCGCCGTGGAAGCGCCGTCCGACGGACAGCAGCTCCACCTCGGGGCGCCCGGCGACCAGCCGCTCGCACCGGTCCAGTACGTCGGTCAGGTGCGCCGCGTCGCCGGACACCACCGCCAGGCCGATGACGGCCCTGCGGTAGAGATCCATGTGATCCACCTCGGCCGCGCTCACCGCGTACTTCCGCTGGAGTTCGGCGACGATCGGGCGGACGACGGAGCGCTTCTCCTTCAGCGACCTGACGTCGCCGAGGAGGAGGTCGAAGGACAGCGTCCCCACATACATGCACAACCGGTTCACCCGCCGGTACGGGATCGGTGCCCCCGCCGTCCGTGGTGGGCAGGGACATCAGAACCGTACATCGAAGGGGCGTGCCGATCGACGGATATTACGCTCCGCCGACCGGTCCGCCGGCCCCGGACGCACGAGCCGGCCGGCGGGACAGGGGTCCCGCCGGCCGGCACACACCGTGGGGTGTTACGCCCGCGGCTTCTCGCGCATCTCGTAGGTCGCGATGACGTCGTCGACCTTGATGTCGTTGAAGTTTCCGAGGTTGATACCGCCCTCGAAGCCTTCCCGGATCTCGGTGACGTCGTCCTTGAAGCGTCGCAGACCGACGATGTTGAGGCTCTCCGCGATGACCTTGCCGTCGCGGAGGAGGCGCGCCTTGGTGTTGCGCTTGACCTCGCCGGAGCGGATGAGAACACCCGCGATGTTGCCCAGCTTGGACGAGCGGAAGACCTCGCGGATCTCCGCCGTGCCGAGCTCGACCTCTTCGTACTCCGGCTTGAGCATGCCCTTGAGGGCTGCCTCGATCTCCTCGATCGCCTGGTAGATGACCGAGTAGTACCGGACATCCACGCCTTCGCGCTCGGCCATCTGCTGTGCCCGCCCGGCGGCGCGCACGTTGAAGCCGATCACGATGGCGTCCGAGCCCATCGCCAGGTCGATGTCGGACTCCGTGACCGCACCGACGCCGCGGTGCAGGACGCGGATGTCGACCTCTTCGCCGACGTCCAGCTGGAGCAGCGAGGACTCGAGGGCCTCGACCGATCCGGACGCGTCACCCTTGATGATCAGGTTCAGCTGCTGGATCTCGCCGGCCTTGAGCACCTTGTCCAGGTCCTCCAGCGACACGCGGCGCGTGCGCTTGGCGAACGCGGCGTTGCGCTCACGGGCGGCGCGCTTCTCGGCGATCTGACGGGCCGTACGGTCCTCGTCGACGACGATGAAGTTGTCGCCCGCACCCGGGACGTTGGTCAGGCCCAGGACCTGGACCGGCGTCGACGGGCCGGCCTCGGCGACGTTGTTGCCGTTGTCGTCGAGCATGGCGCGCACGCGGCCGTAGGCGTCGCCCACCACCATCGTGTCGCCGACCCGCAGGGTGCCTCGCTGCACGAGGACGGTCGCCACGGCACCGCGGCCGCGGTCGAGCCGGGACTCGATCGAGATGCCCTGCGCGTCCTGCGTCGGGTTGGCCCGCAGGTCGAGCGAGGCGTCGGCGGTGAGGATGACGGCCTCCAGGAGGCTGTCGATGTGCAGACCCTGCTTGGCGGAGATGTCGACGAACATGGTGTCGCCGCCGTACTCCTCGGCCACCAGGCCGTACTCGGTCAGCTGACCGCGCACCTTGGTCGGGTCGGCGCCCTCGACGTCGATCTTGTTGACCGCGACGACGATCGGGACCTCGGCCGCCTTGGCGTGGTTGAGCGCCTCGACCGTCTGCGGCATGACGCCGTCGTTGGCCGCGACGACCAGGATCGCGATGTCGGTCGACCGCGCACCACGGGCACGCATGGCGGTGAACGCCTCGTGACCCGGGGTGTCGATGAAGGTGATCCTGCGCTCTTCCTCGTTGACCTCGGTCGCGACCTGGTAGGCACCGATGTGCTGGGTGATGCCGCCGGCCTCGCCCGCGATGACGTTCGTCTTGCGGATGGCGTCGAGGAGGCGGGTCTTGCCGTGGTCGACGTGACCCATGACGGTGACGACCGGCGGACGGACCACCAGGTCGTCCTCGCCGCCCTCGTCCTCGCCGAACTCCAGGTCGAAGGACTCGAGCAGCTCGCGGTCCTCCTCCTCCGGGCTGACGATCTGAACCGTGTAGTTCATCTCGCCGGCGAGGAGGTGGAGCGTCTCGTCGGAGACGGACTGGGTCGCGGTGACCATCTCGCCGAGGTTCATCATGACCGCGACGAGCGACGCCGGATTGGCGTTGATCTTCTCCGCGAAGTCGGTGAGCGAGGCACCGCGCGACAGGCGAATGCTCTCGCCGTTGCCGCGGGGCAGCATCACGCCGCCGACCGACGGGGCCTGCATGGCCTCGTACTCCTGGCGCCTCTGCCGCTTCGACTTGCGGCCACGACGGGCCGGACCGCCGGGACGGCCGAAGGCGCCCTGCGTGCCACCACGGCCACCGGGACCGCCGGGACGGCCGCCGAAGCCGGGACGGCCACCGCCGCCACCGAAGCCGCCGCCACCGGGACGACCGGCGAAACCGCCGCCGCCACCGGGACGACCGCCGCCACCGCCGCCACCCGGGCCGGCCGGGCGACCGGCGAAACCGCCGCCGCCACCGGGACGACCGCCGCCGGGACGACCGGCACCGGCCGGACCACGGCCACCGCCGGGACCGCCACCGGGGCGGGGACCGGCAGCCGGACGCTGCGGCATCATGCCGGGGTTGGGACGCGGACCGCCGGGGCCGCCGCCACCGGGACGGGGACCGCCCTGCGGACGCGGCATCGAGCCCGGGGAGGGACGCTGCCCGCCCGGAGTCTGCGGGCGCGGACCGCCACCGCCCTGGCCACCAGGGGCCTGGGGACGGGGACCGCCGCCGGGGGCACCGGGACCGCCGGGACCGCCGGGACGCGCGCCCTGCGGGCGGGGCGCCTGCGGGCGGGCCATACCGGTGGAACCACCGGAGGTGAAGGGATTGTTACCCGGACG
Organism: Streptomyces sp. NPDC058632; assembly: GCF_042717095.1. Taxonomy (NCBI): domain Bacteria; kingdom Bacillati; phylum Actinomycetota; class Actinomycetes; order Kitasatosporales; family Streptomycetaceae; genus Streptomyces; species Streptomyces sp. NPDC058632. The sequence continues at coordinate 17,832 of NZ_JBHXQZ010000106.1, forward strand.
CGGGCCGGCCGGGCGTCCACCCGGACGCTGACCGCCGCCACCGGGACGCTGCCCCTGACCGGCCGGACGGCCGCCCTGACCACTCTGACCGCCCTGACCGGCGGGACGACCACCGGGCTTGGGGGCACCGGGACGCGCGCCGGACTTCGGTCCGGCCGGAGCCGGAGCCGGAGCCGGGGACGGAGCCTGAGCGGCGGCCGGCGGGGCCTGGAACTCCGGGGCCGCCGGTGCCGGACGCGGCGCGGGGCGCGGGCCCGGCGTCGGACGCGGACCGGCGGGGGTCGCCGGAGCGGGCGTCGACGGGGCCGCGGGCTGCTGGGCCGCGGGCTGGGCCTCGGGCTGGGCCGCGGCGGGCTTGGGTGCGGCCGGCGGCCGCGGTGCTGCCGGACGTGCCTGCGCCGGGGACGGCGCGGGCCTGGGCGCGGCCTTCCTGGGCGCGCCGGGCTTGGCACCGGACTTGCCGTTGCCCCCGCCCTGCTGGAACGCGTCGGTCAGCTTGCGTACTACGGGCGCTTCGATCGTCGAAGACGCCGAACGGACGAATTCACCGAGCTCCTGGAGCTTGGCCATGACGGCCTTGCTCTCGACACCGAACTCCTTGGCGAGTTCGTAGACCCGGACCTTAGCCACTTCGCTCCTCTGAGGTCCGGGTTGCGTCCGGACCGTCGCTAGTTCATGGGCGTACTCATCGCGTACTCATCGAGTGCTCATCGCAATCTCGACCTGCTTTCGACTCGCGAGGTACCAGGCCGCACGGGGGGTTCCGCACGGCATGTCTTCTTACGGGTTGCTGTCGCAACCCTGTGCCTGCTCGACGTAGTGGCGCAACGCCTTTACGTCGAGCGGTCCCGGGACGCGGAGCGCCCGCGGAAACGCCCTTCGGCGCACCGCCTGGTCAAGACAGACCGGGGCGGGGTGCACGTACGCGCCCCGACCGGGCAGCGTACCGCGTGGATCGGGGATGCACACATCCTCGATCGTCACGATCCGCAGCAGTTCGTTCTTGACCGCTCGCTCCCGGCAGCCCACGCAGGTGCGCTCTGGGCGTGCGCGGGTAGGTGTCCGGCCAGACATTCCTCAGTCTACCTCCCCGGACCGACCTCACCCCTATGGGGCAAGCATCGAACACGTGCCGCGCACAAGACTGTCGTGATTTCAGCGCGCGGCGGCTTGGATCTATTCCCCGGGCTGTTCCGTGTCCGGCCGGATGTCGATCCGCCAGCCGGTCAGGCGGGCGGCCAGGCGGGCGTTCTGCCCCTCCTTGCCGATCGCCAGGGACAGTTGGTAGTCCGGCACGGTCACCCGGGCGGACCGGGCCGCCAGGTCCACGACCTCCACCTTGGTGACGCGTGCCGGGGAGAGCGCGTTGGCCACCATCTCGGCCGGGTCGTCCGACCAGTCGACGATGTCGATCTTCTCGCCGTTCAGCTCGCCCATCACGTTGCGTACGCGGCCGCCCATGGGGCCGATGCAGGCGCCCTTGGCGTTCAGCCCGGACCGGGTGGAGCGGACGGCGATCTTCGTACGGTGGCCGGCCTCGCGGGCGATGGCGGAGATCTCCACCGAGCCGTCGGCGATCTCCGGCACCTCCAGGGCGAAGAGTTTCTTCACCAGATTGGGATGTGTGCGCGACAGGGTGACGGACGGGCCGCGCACGCCCTTCGCCACCCGGACGACGTAGCTGCGCAGCCGCAGTCCGTGCGCGTAGGTCTCGCCGGGCACCTGCTCCTGCACCGGCAGGATGGCCTCCAGCTTGCCGATGTCGACCAGGACGTTCTTCGGGTCGCGGCCCTGCTGGACCACGCCGGTGACGATGTCGCCCTCACGGCCGGCGTACTCGCCCAGCGTCGCGTCGTCCTCGGCGTCGCGCAGGCGCTGCAGGATGACCTGCTTGGCCGTGGTGGCGGCGATACGGCCGAAGTCGGACGGGGTGTCGTCGAACTCTCGGGCCTCCTGGCCCTCGTCGAGGTCCTCGGGGTCCTCCTTCGCCCACACCGTCACGTGTCCGGTCTCCCGGTCGAGTTTCACGCGCGCGTGGCGGCGGCTTCCCTCGGTGCGGTGGTAGGCGATGAGGAGGGCCGATTCGATTGCCTCGACCAGCAGGTCGAAGGAGATCTCCTTCTCCCGTACCAAACCCCGCAGGGCGCTCATGTCGATGTCCACGGCTACGCCTCCTCTTCCGTCTCGTCGTTGGTGTCGTTGGTGTTGTGCACGACGTCGTTCGCGTCCTGCGCGGCGTACCTGTCGTCCTTGCGGTTGAACTCGACCTGGACGCGCGCCCTGCCGATCCCGTCGAAGGCGAGCCGGCGCGCGGTGGGCCTGCGGCCCTTGACGCCGGGCACTTCGAGGTCGAGGCCCTCGTCGTCGGTGCGCAGGATCCGGGCGGTCAGTTCGTCGCCCGTCGTCAGCCGGAAGCTCACCAGGCGGCCCGTGGCGCGCACGTAGTGCCGGTGCTCGGTGAGGGGGCGCTCGGCGCCCGGGGTGCCGACCTCGAGGGTGTACTCGCCGCTGCCCATCACGTCGGTCTCGTCGAGCTTCGCCGAGAGCGCGCGGCTCACATCGGCGATCCGGTCCAGATCCGCGCCGGAGTCCGAGTCCACGACCACGCGCAGCACCCGCTTGCGGCCGACCGCGTCCACGGCGACCTCCTCGAGATCGAGGCCCTGCGAGCTGACGAGCGGTTCCAGAAGTTCTCGAAGCCTCTCGCTCTGGGTGCTGCTCATCCGGGTGACTCCTCGGCCGCGTGTGCTGTTGTGGTGTGGGGCGCGTGTCTGGTCAAAGGGTATCCGGTCGCGGGGGGTGATGCCGTCCACCCGGTCACGGAGGGTGCCGCTGAGCGCCGTCGGGGAGATGCACAGGTACCGTGATCACGGGACCGGGCCCTGCCGTCGCCCGGCAGACGGGAGTACGGCGACAGCGCCTGGGGGTCCCACTTCCGTCGCCACGTTCCGTACGAGCCCCCGAGGACGTCTGCCGTGCCGTTCCCCCACGCTCCGCGCGCCCGTACGGGACCGCGCAGAAGGAGCCTGCTCGCCGTCGCCCCGGCGGCCCTGTTCGCGGCGGGCTGTTCCGCCGCGGCCGAGGATTCCGGCCCCACCGCCGGCAGCCGTCCCCCGGCCGGCGAGCGGGCACGCGCGCGTGCGGCGCGCGACAGCAGGGAGCTGGCCGAGCGGTACGACGCCGTGATCGCGGCGCACGCCGGGCTCGCCCAGCGGCTGGGTCCGCTGCGCGAGGACGCCGTGCGGCACGCGAAGGCCTTCGAGAGTTTCGAGACCTCGGCGGGTGCGGCGTCGCCCTCGCCCGAGTCGCCGGCGCCCACCGGGGCAGGGCCGTCCGCCTCGTCACCGGTGCCGGTGCCGGTGCCGGTGCCCGCGAAGGAGAAGGACGCCCTCGCCGGGCTCGCCGCCGCCGAGCGGGAGATCGCCGACCGGCGTCTGGAGGCACTGCTCGACGCGCCGGCCGAGCTGGCCAGGCTGCTGGCCTCGGTGGCGGCGGCCGGGGCCGCACACGTGTTCCTGCTGACGGAGGGCTGACGGGTGAGCGAGGCGAAGGACCGGGAGCTGCGGGCGCTGCAGGGTGCCCTGGCGGCGGAGCACGCGGCGGTGTACGGCTACGGGGTCGTCGGCGGGCTGATCGCCGACAACCGGCGTGCGGACGCGCGCGCGGCGTACGACGCGCACCGCGCGCGTCGGGACACGCTGGTGCGCGAGGTGAAGGACACCGGCGCCGAGCCCGTGGCGGCGGCCGCGGGGTACGCGCTGCCGTTCCAGGTGCCGGACTCGCCCGCGGCCGTGCGGCTCGCGACGGAGCTGGAGAACCGGGTGGCCGGGGTGTACGCGGACCTGGTGCGCGCGAGCGGGGGCGAGCGGCGCCGTGTGGCGGCCGAGGCGCTGCGGGAGGCCGCGGTGCGGGCGGTGCGCTGGGGCGGGGAGAGCGTAGCCTTCCCTGGACTCGCCGAGCGGGCCGAACCGTCCTCGGGGGCTCCGTCGACGCCTGCGGTGTGACGGGACCGCGCGCGGGCGTGCCGGGGCGGTGTGAAGGGACGGCGGCAGGTGCCGCGCACAGCACGAAGGGTACGAAGGGAACGACTCGCGCATGGTCTTCGAACCGCCGCAGCGTCTGGTGAGGGCACTGGGTGAGACGGCTCCCGACGGCGGTGCGGACTGGCTGGAGAAGCTGCCCGGGGCGGCGCGCGAGGCCGTCGCACTGCGCGGGCTGACCGTGGAACGGGTGCAGGTGCCGGGGGGACGCAGCAGCCTGGTGGTGTTGGTGCGGACCGCCGACGACCTGCCCGCCGTGCTGAAGCTGGCCCCGGCGCGGGCCCGGCCGGAGAGCGAGCGGGCCGCGCTGGCCCACTGGAACGGCCTGGGCGCGGTCCGGTTGCTGGAGCCCTTCGCCGCGGACGGGGCGCTGCTGCTGGAGCGGCTGCATCCGGATGTCTCGGTGCGGTCCCTGCCGGAGGCGAAGGCACTGCTCGAGGCCGCCGGGACGCTGCGGCGGCTGTGGGTGGAGCCGCCCGCCGGGGACACCCCTCACGTCTTCGAGACGGTGGCCGAGCGGACCGGCCGGCAGGCCGAGGCCATGCGGACGGGTGCCGCCGGCGACCCGGAGGTGACGTCGCTGGTCTCGGCGGCGCTGGCGGCCCGCGAGGAACTGCTGGCCGGGCCGCCCGAGCACCGGCTGCTGCACGGCACCTTCCGGCAGAGCAAGGTGCTTTCCGCCGAGCGGATGCCGTGGCTGGCGGTGGGCCCGGACCCGGTGGTCGGGGAGTGCGCCTTCGACCTGGCCCGGCTGGTCCGCGACCGGGTGGAGGACCTGGTCGCCCAGCCGTCCGGCGCGGCGACGACCCGCCGCCGGGTGAAGCGCCTGGCGGAGTCCCTGGAGATCGACCAGGCGCGTCTGCGCGGCTGGACCCTGTTCCGCGCGGTGGAGTCCGGCGTACGCGCCCGCCGCGTCGGCCGCGACCGGGACGCGGAGCTGCTCCTGGAGTTCGCGAGCTGGCTCTGACACCGCGCGGGAACGCCGGAGCCCGCGCCGGAGACGGTTCCGCGCGGGCTCCTGGTGGTGGTGTGGTCAGGCCGTGAGGCGGGTGATCGCCTCGGCCACGGTGAGTTCCTCGCGTTCGCCGGTGCGGCGGTCCTTCAGTTCGACGATGCCCTCGGCGGAGCGGCGGCCGGCGACCAGGATCTGCGGGACGCCGATCAGCTCGGAGTCGGTGAACTTCACGCCCGGCGAGACACCCGCGCGGTCGTCGACCAGGACGCGGACGCCGGCGGCTGCGAGCCGGCCGGAGACGTCGAGGGCGAGTTCGGTCTGCAGGGCCTTGCCGGCGGCGACCACGTGGACGTCGGCCGGGGCAACCTCCTTGGGCCAGCACAGGCCCTTGTCGTCGGCGGTCTGCTCGACCAGGGCGGCCACCGCGCGGGAGACGCCGATGCCGTAGGAGCCCATGGTGACGCGGACGGGCTTGCCCTGTTGACCGAGGACGTCGAGCTTGATGGCGTCGGCGTACTTGCGGCCCAGCTGGAAGATGTGGCCGATCTCGATGGCGCGGTCGAGCCGGAGTCCGGTGCCGCACCGGGGACAGGGGTCGCCCTCGTCGACCACCACGACGTCCACGTACGCGTCGACCTCGAAGTCACGGCCGGCGACCACGTTCTTGGCGTGGGTGTCGGCCTTGTTGGCCCCGGTGATCCAGGCGGTGCCGGGTGCCACGCGCGGGTCGGCGATGTAGCGGACCTTCTCCAGACCCTGCGGGCCGACGTAGCCGCGCACCAGGTCGGGGCGGCCGACGAAGTCCTCGGCGGTGACCAGTTCGACGGCGGCCGGGGCGAAGTGCGCCTCGACCTTGCCCAGGTCGACCTCCCGGTCACCGGGGACGCCCACGGCGACGATCTCGCCGTCGACCTTGACCAGCAGGTTCTTCAGCGTGGCCGAGGCGGGGACGCCGAGCGAGGCGGCGAGGGTCTCGATGGTGGGGGTGTCGGGCGTCGGGATGTCCTCGGCGGCCGGCACGGCGGAACCGTCGACGGGCTTGAGCTCGTAGGAGATCGCCTCGGTGTTCGCGGCGAAGTCGCAGTTCGGGCAGTCCGCGAAGGTGTCCTCGCCGGCCTCGGCGGGGGCGAGGAACTCCTCGGACTTCGAGCCGCCCATGGCACCGGCGATGGCGGCGCAGATGCGGTAGTCGAGGCCGAGGCGCTCGAAGATCCGCTGATACGCCCGGCGGTGCAGACCGTAGGACTGACCCAGGCCCTCGTCGTCGAGGTCGAAGGAGTAGGAGTCCTTCATCAGGAACTCGCGGCCGCGCAGGACGCCCGCGCGGGGGCGGGCCTCGTCGCGGTACTTGCTCTGGATCTGATAGAGGGTCACCGGCAGGTCCTTGTAGGAGGACACCTGGTCCTTCACCAGGAGGGTGAAGATCTCCTCGTGGGTGGGGCCGAGGAGGTAGTCGCCGCCCTTGCGGTCCTGGAGGCGGAACAGCTCGGGGCCGTACTCCTCCCAGCGGCCGGTCGCCTCGTAGGGCTCACGCGGCAGGATGGCGGGGAGGAGTACCTCCTGGGCTCCGATGGCGTCCATCTCCTCGCGGACGACGCGTTCGACGTTGGCGAGGACCTTCTTGCCGAGGGGCAGCCAGCTCCAGATGCCGGCGGCGGTGCGGCGTACATAGCCGGCGCGGACGAGCAGCTTGTGACTGAGGACCTCGGCGTCCGCCGGGTCGTCGCGCAGCGTCTTCGCCATCAACTGGGACATGCGCTGGACCGGTGTGTTCGCCATGATTCTCGTACTCCTGCTGCGTCTGGGTGATGACGGGAGGTTAGCCGGGCGGGACCGGACGGTGGAAATCGTTATCGGCGAAGGAGTGGCAAAGGGGCGCCCATCACGGCATACGGCTTGGGGGCGCTGGGGAAGTGGACGCGGCGGGCGAGGTCGTCGTAGCCGAGGGAGCGGTACAGGCGGCGGGCGGGGCTCTCGATGTCGATGGCGGAGAGGATCGAGCGGGGCTCCTCGGCGCCGTCGGTGATCGTGGTGATCAGGGAGCGGCCGATGCCGTGCTTCTGGTGGCGCGGGTGGACGTGGAGTTCGGTGATGACGAAGGAGCCGTCGAGCCAGTCGTCGTGGCCCCGGGCGCGCAGATGTGGCTCGACGACCGTGGACCACCAGTGGGCGCGGTCGTTGGGCATGCCGTAGACGAAGCCGACGAGACGGCCGGCGACGGTGGCCCCGAAGGCTCTGGCGCCCGGCAGGGTCATGTGGCGCAGCACGATCTGCCGGCGTACGGCCACCTCGTCGGGGCCGAGGCCGAACGCCTTCGCCTGGACCGCCAGCGCCTCGTCGACGTGGGCGGCGAGGTCGAGAGGGCCGATCACGATGTCGTCGGGGCGGGGCCCGTGACCGGGAAAGCGCAGCATGCCGGGGAGACTACAGGGGGCTGTGGGAGACCGTGGAGTCAGAACAGGATGCTCATGAACTCGCCGACCTCCTGGAACCCCACCCGCTGGTAGGTCCGGCGCGCGGCGGTGTTGAAGTCGTTGACGTAGAGGCTCGCCACGGGGGCGACGTCCGCGAGGGCGTAGCGGAGTACGGCCGCCATGCCGGGGGCGGCGACTCCCCTGCCCCGGTGTTCGGGGGCCACCCATACGCCCTGGATCTGGCAGGTGCGGTCGGTGGCGGCACCGATCTCGGCCTTGAAGACGACCTTGCCGTCGGCGTCGAAGCGGGCGAAGGAGCGTCCGGCACCGACGAGTTCGGCGACCCGGGCCTGGTAGAGCAGGCCGCCGTCACCGGCCAGCGGGGAGATCCCGACCTCCTCGGTGAACATCGCCACACAGGCCGGCATGATCTTTTCCATCTCGTCCTTGCGGACGCGGCGGACGTAGGGGTCCGGGGCGATGTCGTCGGGCAGGCGGTCGGTGACCATCAGGGGCTGGTGGGCGCGGACCTCGCGGGCGGGGCCCCACTGGGGTTCGAGGAGCCGCCACAGTGCGGCGGTGGGCGTCGCGGGGCCGACGACGGAGGAGCAGCGGCGGCCGGCCCGGCGGGCGCGGTCGGCGAAGGCGCGGACGGCCCGGGGGGTGGCGCAGATGGGGACCAGGTTGGCGCCCGCGTAGCACAGGGAGGTGAGCATGCCGCCCTCGTACCAGCCCCACATCTCGCCACCGAGACGCCACGGGTCCAGGCCCGCGACCTGCACCCGGGATGCCACGAAGGCGTTCGCCACCGGCTCGCGGTCGAGGATGGCGAGGGCGGCGTCCAGGTCGCTCGGTGCGAGGACCCGGGAGGTGGTCTGCGTCAACACGTGCGGGGGGCCTCACACACTTGGGTCTGCTGGTTTCCGCACTGTACCCGCCGAATTTGTGTGCTGCCGCCCCGCGGGAGGGAAACGGTCCCGCCCGGGGTTTCCCGGGCGGGAAGCACCGAAGGGCCGGTCGGCCCGAGCGGGCAGACCGGCCTGGCGGCGTGGCGGGTACGGCGGCCTGGCGGGCTTCGTCAGCCGGCGACCGAGATCCGGGGTTCACCGGAGGTCACGCCGTCGGCCTCCATCTGCTCGGCGATCTTCATGGCTTCCTCGATGAGGGTCTCCACGATCTTCGACTCCGGGACGGTCTTGATCACTTCGCCCTTCACGAAGATCTGCCCC
>NZ_JBHXQZ010000107.1:0-25774 GCF_042717095.1 Streptomyces sp. NPDC058632
GGGACCAGCCGGGCAACCGGCACCAGGGGGCGCCGGTCACCGGGGGAGAAGCAGATGACCCTGCCGACCCCGAGCAGACGAGCCCGAGCACGCCCGCCTTCCCCGACCGCACCCCGCGCCGCCGCAGCCGCAACCCGAGCGAGCGCGCCCGCAAGACGACCACCCGCCTCTCCGACACCGAGAAATCCGAGATCACCGACGCCGCCACCCAGCGCGGCGTCACCGTCGCCCGCTTCCTCGCCACCGCCGGCCTGAGCGCCGCCCGCGGACACGCCGCCGTCCATAGGTACGACCAGCTCGACGTCGCCATCGACGAACTCGCCGCACTGCGCACCGCGCTGGCCCGGATCGGCAACAACATCAACCAGATCGCCTTCGTCCTCAACAGCGGTGGCCACCCGCGCGCCGGTGAACTCGAACACGTGCTGGGCACGCTGACCGGACTTCTCGCCCGAGTCGATGACGCGGCGAACGACCTGGTGACCAGGCGGCTGTGATGGTTCCCGACATCGGACGCGGCTCCCGCACCCACGGCCTCCTCGTCTACCTGTACGGCCCCGGACGGCGCGAGGAGCACACCGACGCACACCTCGTCGGCTCCTGGGACGGCTTCGCCCCCGACCCCGGCCGCGACACCGGCCTCGACCCCGACCCGAAGGTTACCCTCGCCCGGCTCACCGCCGCCCTGGACCTGCGGGTCAAGCAGGCCGGCGACCGCGCGCCCGCCAAGCACGTCTGGCACTGCTCGGTCCGCACCGCCCCCGGGGACCGGCGGCTGGACGACGAGGAGTGGAACGCAGTCGCCCAGCGCATCGTCCACGCCACCGGCATCTCCCCGGTCGGAGACCCCGACGGCTGCCGGTGGATCGCCGTCCGCCACGCGGAGGACCACATCCACATCGTCGCCACCCTCGTACGCGGCGACCTGCGCAACCCGCGCCTGAACTACGACTTCAACAAGGCCCAGGCCGAATGCCGCCGCATCGAGAAGGAGATGGGCCTGCGGCGCCTGAACGCCGGCGACGGAACCGCAGCGAAGAATCCCAGCAGCGCCGAGAAGTTCAAGGCCGAGCGCACCGGCCGCCCGGAGACCTCGCGCGAGACGCTCCGTGAGGCCGTTCGTCGAGCCGTGGCGGGAGCGGATTCGGAAGAGGAGTTCTTCACGCGGCTCCGAGAGGCGGGGGTGCGAGTGAAGCTGCGGCACGCTCCGTCCGGTGACGCGCTCGGCTACAACGTGGCCCTGCCCGGCGACCGTAACCGCGATGGAGACCCGGTCTGGTACCCCGGCTCCAAACTGGCCCCCGACCTCTCCCTTCCGAAGATCCGCCTACGCCTCACCGACGGGGCCGCCGAGCCGAGCGCGCCCGCGGTCGCCGCTGACCGGACGAACTGGTCACCGCCCGCCCGTCAACGACGCAACGCGGTCGTCATCGCCGAGCGCTCGGTCACGCTCCTGGAACGCGACGAAGACGGCGAGACCGCCGCCCAGCTCGTCGGCGTCGGAGAACTCCTCGACGCGGTGGCCCAGACCTCACCGGCCACCACCCGCGCCGAGCTGGCCGCCGCAGCTCGCGCCTTCGAGCGGGCGACCCGCAGCCACGTCCGCGCCGAACGCGTCGACACCCGGGCTCTCCGCTCAGCCGCCCGGGGCATCGTCCAGGCCGGCGGGGCGCTCGGCCGAGGCGAAGACGGCGGCACCACCGCCATGCTCGTCTCCACCCTCGTCCTGGTCACCCTCGCCGCCGCCCGCTGGCACTCCGCTCGCGGACACGCTCAGCAGGCCCACGCCGCCCGACAAGCCGCCGCGCACCTGCGCACCGCCTACCGGCAGGCCGCCGCCACGCCGATGCGAGTGCTGCACGATCAAGGTCGGGCCCTTCCAGAAGCCCAGCGCCGCACGCACGAAGCCACCCTTCGCGCCGTCCTGCCGGAGAAGGTCGTACGGGCAGGGGGCATGGAAGCGAGGACCGACGCCTTGGTCGCCACCCTTGCCCAGGCCGAGCGGGCGGGCCACGACTCCGAAGCCCTCCTGCGCCAGGCCATCGACATGCGCGAACTCGACAGCGCCGATGACGTGAACGATGTCCTGGTCTGGCGTCTGCGGCGCATCGCCCAGCTCCCGGCACACCCGGGCGAAGGTGCCCGTCGTCCGCAGGCCGCTACCCGCCAGGCCACCCCGCCGAGCAGCCGCACCAGCGAACGAATCGCGACGGCAGCCGCACCGCCCGGGACTGTTCCAGACCCCAATCGCCGCTCGCCACGTCGCTGACCAGGTCGAACCGGTAGTCGACCACCGACCGAGCGCACGCCGCGAAATATATGGACAGTCGGTTCCGCTGGCTGCTACGGATGAAGACAGGACCGACAACCGGGAGATGACGCTCGTGCTCAGAACCACCACCCGCATCACGGAGCCGGCACCCGCGCTGCCCGTCCTCCCCGCGGGTACCGACCCTCTGCTGCAGCTCCAGGCCGAGACGCGGCCAGCCGACGGACCCGGGGCGATTCGCTGCGTCGGCCACTCATGCGAACTCGCTCTCGGGGGTATCCCCGTGATGTGCTCCGCCTGTCGTGCCCGACGCGACTGGCTGCTCATCAACCACGGGCGCAACGTCTGGGTCCGTTGCCGGTGCGGCAACCAGTGGCTCGAGCCCGAGATCAGCCGCGCCGACTTCGACGCGCTGATCGGTGGTCCACACGGGAAGACCTATCCGAGCGTCCAAGCGGGATTGGCCGCCCTTGGATTCGACGGCACTTTTGTGGGCGCCTACCTAGATTAGGAGTTATCCAGAGGCAGGCCGTAGGACATGGAACGCAGCCTGATGCTTTGAGCCCTTCGATATCGAACTGCGCCACCAAACAAGAGAGTTGGCTTCATCTACCTGCACGATGAATACCTGGCTCCCATCGAGCAACAGTACTGGTGCGCCCACGTAGACCCACGTGGGCTTGGGGGTGCGGCGGTGGCGTTGTGCCGCAGCACGTGGTCCCGTAGGAGAGGGTGCAGGTACCAGGGGCACCGTGCCGAGCTTTCCTTTGCGGGACGCTTCTTGTTCTGAGGGAGGCTTCCGTTCACGGTGGGCCGGGAAGACGACGGTTGTTCCCTCGCGCTCATCGGCTACCAGTTCCCACCGTCTTGGGAGAAGAAAGCGCATAGGAAATGGGGAACCTACGCCGAGAGGCACGTCTCCTATATCCACAGCCTGCCACGCCCATGCCCCCTCCTTCCGCTGCCAGTCGCGAGCGAAGGTGTTGACGAGTTGAGCGCCCGGCGGAAGGTCAAGCCCAGCTACCCGCAGGCGCTCGAGCATTCGTATGACAGTGAGTGTGGTCACGTAGCCCCTTCCGACAGCTTCGCTCCCAGTCCAACGCCATGGGCAGAGCCTACGGGGGACAGGTACAGGTCAGCCAGACGGAGTGGTCTCCTGCTGGGGGAAGCCGTGCCGGTCGCTGTGGAATCCCCGGCCGATCGGCCCCCAGTTCTGGAACGTGGACGGCTTCCAGCGGGGACGGTTCGGCACGCTGGGGTCGTCGGGCGAGGGCAGGCTACCCCGGCTCTTGCGGCTGCGGGGCGCGCCGACGCTGATACCCAGGTGGGCGGTGACCTTCGGGTCTCCCCATTGCCGCTGGTCGTCGGCCATGGTGTCCTCCTTCGTCGGGTCGAGCATATGCAACGAACGGGTGGACGCACGACGAGGCCGCCCCTGCCTGAGCGGCGTGGGGCGGCCTTCGGCGGTCCTCGGTCAGACTCCGGAGAGCCGGTTGGAGAGGTCGAGGGCGTCGGTCGCGAAAGAGAGGGCGGCGCACAGGCCGGTCACCTCGTACAGGGTCGGACGGACCAGGCGCGGCCAGTCGTCCGGGGCGGCGGGCCAAGACCCGAGGAGTACCTCGGCGGTGGTCAGCCCCAGGTACGTCGAGACGTCCCAGCCGCTGGGCGAGGCGGGCTCCCAGCGCAGTCGGATGCGTCCGAGGGGGAGTCTAGAAGTCTCGGAAGCGAGCCAGGTGATGTCGAGGGGGCCGTCGGGGCGGGTGGAGATGCGCTGGAGAAGCGCGCTGTGCACGCCGTGCGGCATGGGGCGCGCCGCGACAGTGTGCAGTGCGAGGCGGGGTGCGGCGCGCGAGAGTGACGAGATGGGAAGCCTCCGTGATGGTAGGGAAGCGATCAGGCCCCGGTGAGGGCGTCGCGCGCCCCCACCGGGAGGTAGTCCTCCTGGCCGTCGTCGGCGATGTACGCCTTGCCGTCGCCGACGACGACCTTGGCCCCCACGAAGTGAGCGAAGGGGAAGTCGGGGTTAACGGCGAGACGGACCGGCAGGTTGGGGTCGAGTTCCTGGAGCTGGCGAAGCAGGTGGCCGACGGTCAGGTACTGGGGCAAGGGAGTCTCCGTGAACGGTGGACATTGAGAGGGCTGGTCGGCTCGACGACGGGGAGTCGTCGAGCCGTCGGCGGATGTATGAGCGGAGCCTGATCGGCAGTCAGCACGAGGAGTTGGTGACCAGGGCGCCGAGGAATCCGGCAACGGCCTCGGAGGGGGTGTGGAGACCGAACTCCTGGACCCATGCGTCGCCATCGGCGGGCTGCACCCGGACGTGCCAGACGATGTTGCGCTGCCAGGCCGACGGGTCCTCGGGGAGCCAGCCGACGTAGACACAGCCGTCGGGGCTGGTCGCGTGGACGTTGACCTCGGGGGTGTCGACGATCGCCCACCCGAGTGCGTCCAGGAGATCGAGCACCGGCCCCGCACCGTGGTCGGCGGAGAGCCAGTGGAGAGTATCGGCCGTGGGGCGGACAACGGCCGGAAGGAGGGTGGCAGAGGTGCTCACGGTTGTATGAATCCCTTCGTTGACCTGAGGTTTTCCCGACATCCGTACGTTGGCATGTGACGTGCCGAAGTGCGTAGTCGTTTCCCGGCAAGGACGTCTGCCGTGGGCGAACTCGGGGTCGTCGGCAGGTGACGGGAGACCCGGGAATGGACAGGCCACCGCGGCTGTCCTACATGGGTTGCGGTGACGGGCCGCAGGCGAGAGAAGTGGGGACAGCGGTGGCCGAGGCGAGCAGACACTGGGACGGCGCCGGACTGGAACGCAAGATCCGCGCCGCCGGCCGGCCCTGGACCGTGGGCGACATCGCGATGGTCGCCGACGGCCAGTGGGGAGTCGGCGTACAAGCCCGACCAGTGGCCGGACGAGGAGACGGTGGAGCGCCGGGTCGCCGAAGGTCGGCGAGTGGAGCTGACGATGGAGGAGCTGGCCCGCGCGGTGGCCCCCCGGGCCGAAGAGGGCCACCGCGACGAGAATCGGAGCTAAGCGTTCAACGTCGGAGCCCCGCTGTGGGCGCCGACGGCCCGACGACAGCCGCCGGAGAGGACGGTTCGGGCACGGCCCCCGGGGCGTGCGGCGTCTGCCCGGAGCGGGCGACAGCGGCCTGCCAGCTGAACCACCGGTGCCTGAACCTCGGATGGGGCGGCCTCCCGAGCCTCCACCACGCGCCGGATCGCCTGGAGGTACGCACGGCTCTCCGCGTGGGCGACGCGGAGGCTGACCGCCGTTTCGGTGATCCGGTCGAGTTCGTAGAAGTCAGGCACGTACCCATGCCGGGACAGGGCGTGAAGATGGTCCTGGTGAACGGTTACCGCGCTGTCCGTGATGGCCAGGGCCGTTCGGGTGTGCATGGCGCAGCGCAGGAGCGGGTCGTCGCTGGGGCGGCGGACCCCGAGGACCTCAAGAGCTTCGATGGGCTGGCCCCAGGCGTTCTCGATCATGGCCGTGGCCTGGTCGAGCATGGTGGTGGTGGGCACGGTGGAACTCCTGTTGTGCAGGTACGGTCGAGGGCGCAGCGCGGCTTGGGATGGGCGTCAGCGCCCGCGCCGTGGCACCGGCGAGCTGGCCGGCAGTCGGCCAGAGGTCGCGGGGGCGGGGTGGCCCGTCCGCTTCTGCGCCGCACCCGTGGAGCGGCTCTGGGCGGCCATCATCCGTAGGTCGGCTGCTGTGCGTGGTGCCCGCGTGGCACGGTGTACGGCCTGGGTGACCGCGGTGCGGCGTACGTCCAGCGGAGTCGGAGCGCGCGAGACCTGAGCCTCGGCGATCGGTGTGGCCGAAGCGACAGGGGTCATCGTGACCAGGTGCTGCATGCGCCGGTCGATTTGGTGGCGTTCGCGGACCACCGGGGTCGACTTCGCCATCACAGCGGCGGTCGCGGCGATCAAATGGGACGGGGTGCGGGCCGTGAAGGTCGCTTCGGCACGAGTGCCCCAGCCCGGTGGGCCCGCCCACAGCTCGACGGTCGTGCGGTCGGAGCCGTAGCCCCGCCGATCGATGAGGATGCCCGCTTGCTCGTCAGGAGCGATGATCTCGACGGTGCCGAGTTCAGCACCTCCGTCAAGGGCCCAGCCGGCATCGGTCAGCGGCCGGACGGTGTCCCTCCAAGGGACGGTGGGCCCCGTCAAGAAGCGGCCGAGGGTGTCGGAAGCGATGGCTTCGTCGTAGTCCTGGACCAGTGCGGTGGTGAGGCCGGCGACCATCTCGGCCGGGGTGACGTGGTTGAACGTTGCCGTCCAGCGAGGCGCGGAGAAGGCGTCCTCGGCTGCGCTGATCTTCCACAGCTCGAAGTCGTCGCCGAACCAGCCGATCCGAATCCGTTGGTCGGGAGAGGTTACGAGGAGCTGGCAGGAGCCCTCATCGAGGTACTGGTGAGGCCACTGGGCGACGGGTGCGAAGCCAGCTTCGCCGGTCCCGTTGGAACCAGCCAGGTACATGGGGCTGACCAGCACCTCTTGGTACTGGTACGGGTCATCAGGGGCGTGCATGATCGAGTCTCCGGAAGCGAAGGAGGGGAGCGGATCCGCGTACGCAGCGGCGGGAGTCGCTGGAGTGAACGCGTATGCCGTGGCGGCGTCGAGTGACCTCTGGTTCTCACGCCCGTCACCGGCCCCGGCCCGGTGCCGACTGAGCGGTCACGGCCGCCGGCACCCTCGGTTGCGGCTGAGGCGCGTGGCTGAACATGACGTTGGACGCGGCGGCGCTCCGCCGCAGGGCAGCCGCGGTCCGGGCGCCGTCGGCCCCCGCCCCCAGCGGAATGCCGACGTGGGTGCGCGTAGCTGCCTCTACCGGACGCGACGCCGCTGCTTCACTTCGCAGCGCGAACGGCTGGCTCCAGTGCTCGACACTCGCGTAGACGGCCCCCAACGCCTGGCCGGCATCCGTGAGCGCATAGGGGTCTCCGTGCCGGGAGCCCGTCCGTGCGACCAGGCCGTCGGCCTGAAGCCGCAGAAGTCGCTGCCGCGCGGTGCCGTTGTCCAGTCCGGCCGCCTCGGCGATGTGAACGAACCGCATCGGGCCTTCAGCGGAGTCGAGTACCTGAATCACGCCGGTCGAGTGCCGAAGGTGCAGGCGGCGCAGCGCATCCTCGACCCGCTCGGCTTCGGCCATCGGCTCCTGTGTCACGTGGGTACGGGACCAGTCCGACACCGTGCGGAGCACGGGGGCCAAAGCCGCGCCGAGTCCGCTGAGCCGGTACGGCGCCGCCCGTCGGTCGTAGCCACGGACCACCAGTCCGTCGGCGTGCATCGTGGCCAGCCGTTTGCCGACGAACTGCTCGCTGACGAAGGGGAGCTGGGCAGCAACATCGCGGACGCGCATAGGCCCGTTCACCTGGGCCAGGGTCATCGCGGTCCAAGCGGTCCACTTGGGTCCGATCCGGGCGAGAGCCTCCTCGACGCGCTGGGCGTCGATGGAAGCGATGGAGAAGGTGGGAGGCAGGCCGGCGGTAGGCATGGTGGGGTCCTTTTCGGGATGAGGTCAGCGTGAGCGGGGGGCCGCGAGGGAGGTCCTGGCGGCGGGCGCGGCGACCGAGTCGGCGAGCGTGCCTGACGTGGCCTGCGTGGTGGTGCGGCCGAGGGCGGCGGACACCCGTGAGGTCGTCGCGCGACCATCACGCAAGGCGGCTTCACCCCGCGAAGTGAGCGAGAGGAGCTGGCCGGGCCGGTACACGCTCTCGGTGGTGTCCTGATGCAGTAGCCCGTCAGCGACCAGCCGCTGCACGGTCTGCGGGAAGACCGCTGGGTCCTGCCGCTGGGCCTTCTCCCGTGAGACGTACGGGTCCTCGCCGATCGCGTTGCGACGAAAGCGAACGCCTCCGGCCGCAACGGCTTCGAGGGCCACCAGCCCGCGCTGCCCGGCGACGGCCCAGTCGTCGTCCCGGTCGGGCCTCGTCTTCTGGCCCTGCCCGTGGCCCCTGTTGGTCGCGCGTTGGGCAGGCTCGGACGAGGAAGGAAGCCGACGGTAGGCGGACAGGGACTCGACGAGCTGGCTGTACGCCCGGTCTTGCTGCGCCAGAACGTCTCCGAGTTCGGGGAGTGCGGTCCGCAGCAGCGCGTACGACACCTGGGCGCGGCCGACTTCACCGCGACCAGCACCTTCGAGCAGCCGCTGCGACCGCCGGACCGCGTCGAGCACGCTCTCGTGTCGCTCGTCCAACGCCGCCGCGGCTTCGATGACGCGCGTAGCGGCCTGGTGCAGCGGCTCCCCCGGACCAGGCGCGAGGGCGGGCACGCTGACGTCCCCGACACCGAGCACTTCGACGACGAGATAGGGACCAGGGTGTGTGTCTGCGTCGTACGGGTTCACTCCGTCGCCTCCATCCGGGCGAGCAGGGAGCGGACCAGAGCGGGCAGGCTCCCGGGATCGTCACCGAGCCGAGGGCGGTCGCTCGATTCGCGGAGCAGGTCGGCGTCGTCGAGCAGGCCGCTGGAGATCTCCATGCAGGCGTCGGTGATCCGGGCGGCGGCGAGCAGTGACTGGGAGAGAACTTCGACGTAGTCGTCCGGCGCGAGGCCGGCGGCCTCGGCTGCGTTGCGGACCGCCTCCAACTCAAGCGCGCTGAAGGCGAAGTCGAACTCGTCGTCCTGATCGGTTCGGCCAGCCGGGGCGCCGATCGTTGCGCGGGGCTCCGCGGGGATGCCCACGCAGGTGCAGATCTCGTCGACCGAGGAGGTCAGCTCGGCGAACGACTCGGTGAGCCACCCCAGCGCGGAGGCGTATGAGGCCAGAGCGAACAGGCCGGCCGAACCAGGGGGGCGTGGCTCGGCGGCCAGGAAGCCCTCGAACCGGTCGTTCAGCCCGGTGATCACACAGGGCCCAGCGGCCAGCGGCCCCAAGACGGGATGCAGGTAGGAGCGGGCGGCGGCCGTCGGGTACTCGGCGGCAGGGATGCCGCCGACGTTCTGAGCGGCCTCGGTGAGGAGATCGGCCAGCTCTGAACGGGTGAGCGCAGTACGGTCGTTGGTCATCGCTGGGCAACCTTTCGAGAAGCAGTGGCCGAGGGCGGCGCTGGTGACGGGGCAGCCGCGCGGCCCGTTGTCGGCCGTTCGGTGGTGAGCGTCGAGCGAGACCGGGCGGCCTGCACGCGGGCCTCCGTGGCGGAGTCCGGGCCGATCCCTTGCTGGGGCTCGGTCCGTAGGTGGGCCGCGCGGTAGACCGCGTAGTCCTTCCGGCTGCCAGCCGCCACGAGGTAGATCTCGCGCTTGTGGGTCGAGGTCGGTGGCGCTTGGCGGAACTGGATGACCAGCCGGTAAGAGACCTTCGGGTCGACGTACACCTTGTGGAAGCCGGCGAGGCGGCCCTTCAACGGCAAGCAGTCGTCGCTTCCGTGGACCAGGTTCTGCAGCTCCAGCAAGGCCAAATCGCGCATCTCAGACGGGAGTTCCCGCAGGTCGGCGATGGCGTCAGGGTGCGCGGCGAAGGCGAAGCGGGCGCGGCTCACAGCAGCCTCCCCTGGACCGCGCGCTGGACCGGTGCCGCCACTGACGCGCGGGGCGCGTCGAGCCCGGTCTGCGGTGTCGGAGAGGTTCCGGCGGACCGGGAAAGGGCGATTCGGGCGATGCGGGCCCGGACGACAGCACCGTTGTGGTCGCTGTACTCCGGAGGCTCGGGCAGCGGTTCACTGCGCTCGTCCAGCCAGGTCTGGGCGACGCCGACGTCGGGGAAGGCGCCTTCGCGCATCGTGTACGTGTCGGCGCCGTGGTTCCACTCCTCGTAGAAGAGGCGAACCGGTGCCTGGGTGGCCTGGGAGTCGTTGACGAGTGTCCACGCCTCGCTGGGGTTGTCGTCAGAGGTGTAGGTGTCGAGGACCTCGTAGCGGGTGCCCGACGTCTGGATCTGCTGTTCCACCTGGAGGGTGAGGTCGTCGGCGGGCTTGATGTAGTCGCCACCGTGCAGTGCGATCCGTTCGAGCGGGCAGCCGCGTTCTGCCAGCCAGTTCTGTGCGAAGGACGCCGTGGCGTGGTGACTCGTCTCGAACGTGAACGTGGACTGCCGCAGATCCCGAGCGACCGCGATCGCAACGAGCTGTGGCTCGCCGGGTATCCCCCAGGTGACCGATCGGTCGTGGGCGAGGACGAAGCTGTGCGAACCGTTGGGTGTGGTGTGGTGCTGGGACAGCACCGTCAGGTCGCCAGCCCAGAGAGCCTCCATCGCTTCCTCGGAGTCGTCGTCGACCGGCGAGAGATCGTCGAGGCCGAAGTCGAGGATGTCGTTCACGCCGCCACCCCCGCCTGCTCGGGCGCCGGGGTGGCCAGCACCCGGTGATTGGGGCGAGTTGCGCTGGTCGTGCAGGCTGCGAACGGTCCGTCGGGCGCACGCAGGTGCGCCAGGGTCTGGTCCAGGTGGTCGCGGTGCCAGGTCGAGGGGCCGGACAGGCCGGCCTCCGTGTCGGTGAACTGCTGCCAGGCGAGCCAGAGTGCGTGGAGCCGGGCGACGGCCTCGGGGTGTTCGTGCCAGTGCGCGCACCAGGGACGGCTCGTGCTGATCTCCCGGCCGTACACCGGCAGGAAGAGGTAGTTCACCCAGTCGCTGAGGGCAGCGAGTTCGACGGCGTACTCCTTGCCGCCCAGGGCGAGGATGAACACCGAGGCGGGGCCGTCGGGCTTCTTCCCGTCAGCCGCCTCGGCTTCCGGAGCGCCGTCCGGCGGCTGGACGGCGCCGGGGTCGGGCTCGGAGCCGAGGCGGTCGAGGATGACGCCGTGCTGCCTGACCTCGGCCATGGTCTTGGCGAGGGTGCTGGCGAGGTCGTCGAGGTCTGCGTCGGGGACGCGGTACGGCTCGGGGCCGGGGGAGGTCGGGCTGGTGTCGGCCATGGGGGTGTGCTCCATCTGTGAGACGGCGACATGCCCGAGAGGATCCGGAGAATCAGCGGTTTGGTCCGGCCGGAAGAACGAGGTAGTGGAGCGCTATCGGTCGGCGCAGCTGGGACAGCGGGGGAAGGGTGGTGCCAGCAACTGCAAGGCGCGCGAAGCCTGTTGTGGGACGACGCCGTTGCCGAGCGCGGTGAGTTGCGCTGGACGGCCGAGCCCCGAAGTCGCGGTGACCCAGCCGGCGTCGAGGCCCTGCATCCACTCCACGAAGTCCGCGCGGAGCCGACCGGCGCCGTCCGTGGGGGCCGGGGCCGGGCGGGTGAGGCTCTCCCATCGGGTGATGGCGGATCCGTACGCTCCCCATCGCCGGTCCGCGCCCCCGCCTCCGGCGTCTCCTCCGCCCAGAGGGGCAGGACCACCGCCGACAAGGGAGGCCGCCATCCCTTCCCGGGGCGGCGGCCCGGGGTGCCCGTGTCGCTGGCCCTCGGCGTCGGCAACAGAGACGCAGCCGCACTGGGCAGGGTCATGTCGCCATTGCCGTGCCGCTGGTTCGGCGAACCCTTGATTCCGTCCGACGCCTTCGGGGTCGGCAGCAGCCACTCGACCTCGTCGGCCAGGTTCGGACCGTGCCCCCCGCTCTTCCGCTTCGACGGATGCTGGCTGCCGCCGTTCTTCCCGATGTTGCTGGTCGGCGTCTTCAGCAGGGTGCCCGGCGGGCCATGCGGTGAGGAAGGTCCGCTCGCGGCGGTGCGGGGCCCCGACGTCGGAGGCGCGAAGCACGAGCCACTTCGCGTCGTACCCGAGGTCGGCCAGGGATCCGAGTACGGCACCGAGTGCCCGCAGAGCAGGCTGACCTGCGGTGTCTCCCAGACACCACGGGCAGGGTTCCACGTCGCCAAGGGAACCGGCGGGGGAGGTGAGGAGGCCGCGCACATTCTCGATCACAACCAGGCAGGGTCGGAGGGCTGCGACCGCACGGGCGACGTGCAGCCAGAGCCCGGAGCGGGTCTGGGCGTTGAGTCCGGCCCGGCGACCGGCGACCGAGACGTCTTTGACAGGGGAAGCCAGCCGTCAGGACGCACACCCGGGGGACGGTGGACCAGTCGACGGCGGTGATATCGCCCAGGTTCGGGACGCCGGGCCAGTGGCGGGCCAGGATGCGTGAGGCGTTCGGGTCGACCTCGGCATGCCAGGCGAGCGTGCCGCCGAGCGCGGACTGCACACCCAGGTCGAGGCCGCCGTACCCCGAGCAGAGAGACCCGATCAAGGGGGTGGCGAGGCTCGGGGCCGTGGCGCGTAGGTCCGGCGCGGCTGCGGAGATGGGGTAGATCAAGGTCAGTTCCAGGGGCAGAAGAGGTTGGTGGGGAGGGGGCGGCCTCACGGGTGGCCGCGCGAGGGTGGTCGGGCTGCTGACAGCGTGGGGAGGCGGCTGGCCGGGGCTGGGGGTGACGCGCCTGGGCGTGGTGTGCTGCGGGCGCGGGCGGCTTTCACTCGGTCGGGCGGCGGCTCGGCCGCCGGCGGCGCGGATGCCGTGGTCTTCGGAGCCGGACTGCTGTTCGCGGTGGCCCAGCGGGCACGTACCTCGTCGAGCGGACCGAGTTCGTGCAGGGCGTGGTTGATCAGCCGGCTGGGCCCCAGAACCTCGTTCTCGGCCAGAGTCCGGATGGCTCGCGCGGAGGCGGCGGCGGTGCGGGTGACGGAGGAGCGCATCACCCGCTGTCCGAACCAGTCAGCGCTGCCGGGGACCATGCCTTCGCAGACGGCGGTCAGCTGCTCGCTCGACACAGTGCCGTCGGCCAGCAGACCGCGTCGCTGGGCCTCCCAGAGCAGGGTGATCCGGTCGATGGGTTCGCCTCGGTGGTGCAGCGCGCCCAGGCATCGGTAGAGCTGCCCGTGGG
Organism: Streptomyces sp. NPDC058632; assembly: GCF_042717095.1. Taxonomy (NCBI): domain Bacteria; kingdom Bacillati; phylum Actinomycetota; class Actinomycetes; order Kitasatosporales; family Streptomycetaceae; genus Streptomyces; species Streptomyces sp. NPDC058632. The sequence continues at coordinate 13,027 of NZ_JBHXQZ010000107.1, forward strand.
TCGGGTCGGCGAAGTCTCCCGGCCGCAGCCAGGCCACCACCTCGCCCATGGCCCCCGGCTGTTCGGCGAGGACGGCCAGGAGGAACCGCTCGTCCTCGGCGACCTGGCCGCTCTGCGCCGGAGGCGGGATGTCCGTGGCAGCAGAGGGCCCAGCGGCGGGTGGGACCGGTCGGGGGTCGGTTCCCCAGCGTCGTGCAAGGTCGGTGAGTACGCCGGTCAGGACGTCCGCCGTACGCAAGGCTCCCTCGACCTCGACCTCGCCCTGGACGGCGTCGGCCCGAGCCGCCTGGTGGAGACGGATCGCGTGCTGGGCGACGGTGCGGTGAATCGCCCCCTCCAGCACCATGCGGCCGTACACCGGGGCGTGCTCGGTTCGGGGACACGCCTGGATCAGGGTGTGGGCGTACGCCGCGGTCAGCCCGCGCACGTGCTGTCCGGCCTCCTCGACCGCGTCGGTCACCCACGACAGCGGCAACGGGTCATCGGCCGAGAGCGCGGGATGCCCGTCGTTGCGCAGCTTGCGGAGGGCGGCGAACAGCGCCTGGTGGACGGGCCGATAGAAGTGGTCCGCAGCGAGCCACTCCAGGTGCGAGAGCTGCTCGGGGTCGAGGAGTGCGGCACCGAGGACCGCCTGCTCGGCACTCGTCAGCGGGTTCACCGCTGGCCCCCGGGATCAACGCTGGACGCCTCGTCCTGCCGGATGAGGAGGTTGGCGACTGCCTGGTCGGCAGCGGCCATCGACAGCGCGAAGTCGTCCAGGACGGCGGTGAAGGCGGGATCGGAGGCGGGAACCGAGCCTGCCTCGCCGTCAAGCCACCACCGGCCACCGCGCAGGACGACCGGAGCGTGGGCCAACCGCCCCTGCTGTGGTGTGGGCGCGCTCATGCCGACAGTCCAAGATCGTCCTGGCCGATGCTCTTCGCGAGGGCACGCTCGGTGATGGCCTTCGTGGCGCGAGCGGCAGCCGGGCCGACCACCTTGGCGGAGGGCTCCTTGTACCAGGGCTTGAGGTTGAGCATGGCGACCCGGATGCCGGTGGCCAGCAGCAGTACCTTGCCCTTGGGCAGGGCGCGGATGGCGTCCGGCGGAAGGATCCGCTCCGTGCGCATGCTCACCGAGGTGGACCTGCCGCCCTCGCTGGTCGACACCGAGGTGGTCTGGACGTCGTGATCGCCGACCTGACGGCTGAGCCGGTCGGCGAAGTCCGCGTCGTCGATGCCAGATCCGATGATCTTGATGGTGGCGGCGGAGTACAGGGCGTCCATACCGGCCTCGCCCCAGCACCGCTGGCCCTGACGGTAGGACTGCAGGATCGTCATCGGGATGACGCCTCGGCTGCCCAGGTGGCTGTAGAGATCAGGGAGGTCTGAGATGCGGCAGACGTTCGCCGCCTCGTCGAGGACGCACAGGGCGGGCGGGTCGAGTCGCCCGCCGGAGCGCTCGGCCACGATCACGGCCGCGCGCATCACGGCGTCGGCCGCTGCCGCGATGATCGCGGACGCGCTGCCGCCGCCGTCCTTGCTCAGCAGGTACAGGGTGTCGCGGGACGTGGCGAAGGCGAACGGCTGGAACTCGGGAAGGTCGTCGTTCGGGGTGACCCAGGCGGCGACGTCCGGGTCGAGCAGGCAGCTCGCATACTGCCTCGCGGTCTCGTAGATCCCGTCACGCGTTTCGGTTGCGCCGGAGACGGTGCCTTGGAGCTGGGCGGCGACCGCATGGTGGCCTGCGTCGGTGAGCAGGTCCACCGGGGTGCGGTCGGCCGGCATCGCGAGCCAGGCCAGGACGTCGGTGATCGGCCGCCGGTGGGACGCTGCGGCGAGGAAGAGGGCGCCGAGGGTGTTGCTCGCGGCGGTTGACCAGAAGTCGGAGCCGCTGGACTCGTCCACGCTCGCCGTCACGAAGTGCCCCGCCAACCTCTTCGCCCCGGCGAGATCACGGGCGTCGGCGAGGATGTCCCACCACATCTCGCGCGGGTGATGGGCGATCTGCTGCGGATCGAGGGTCCAGATCGTGCCGACCTCGGCACGGGCGTCCACCGTGGTGGTGAAGGCATCGTTCGCGGCTTTGTTGCTGGTGAGCAGGACCGGGCCCGGTGCCGAGAGGATCGCGGGGATCGCCAGCCCGGACGTCTTGCCGGAACGCGGGGCCATGATCGCGACGATCACGTCCTCCCAGGACGCGCGGACCTCCGCACGACCGGGATCGAGGGTGCCGAGCAGGATGCCGCGGTCAGCGGGCAGGACCTCTTTTACTCTCCCGGCCGCCCAGGCTCGGGCGCAGGCTCTTCGCCTTGGCGACGATCTCCTTGTCCAGCAGCGGCGCCAGCTCCGCCTTGCGGGCGAGGCCGGACTTGGACCCGGCACGCCAGCGCATCCACAGCACGGCAGCGGTGACGACCAGGGCAACGGTGAACAGGGCGGGGAGGACGCGGGCGCCGACCAGCAGCATGCTGGTGCTCAAGGTCGGCCACAGCACCTCCGGGTGCAGCAGCGCGTCCGTGACGCGGAAGGGGGCCCATGTCCCGCTCCCGACGAAGGTATTGGTGAGATTCCCGGTCAGCCAGGCCAGGGAGCCGAAGGCCATGGCGGCGCCGAGGATGCCGAACAGGAGGTAGAGGAGCGCGTCCGACCCGGTGGTGGTCGAGGGCGCGCTGGTGCGCGGGGAAGGCACGGCGGTTCCTTGGGTGTGCGAGCGGGCGGGGGCGGGGCGCGCTCGGCTCTCGTGCAGCGCATGGGGGTACTCCTGGACGTCTGAGGCGGAACGTTTCAGCGGGGTCGGCCGGCAGAACGAGGCGCGGGCGGAGGTGCTGCGGTGGCCGGCGGACTGCCGGTCGACGGCGATGTTCCGGCGCGCGGCGAGGAGGCGCGGGCCGCCCGCTGCCGGTCTGAATCGAAGTTCCGGGCAGAGGACGGCACAGGAGCAGCCTCGGTACCGAGGACATCGTCGAGCAACTCCCGGCTGCGCAGGGCGTTGACCATCTGGTGGTGCCGGGGGTCCGTGCGCTCTGCGGGACAGGCAGCGAGACCGTCCTCCGCGACTTCCAACTGCTCACGGACGTCCTGGAGCATCCCGTACGCGGCTGCCAGGCGTGTCCACGTCTCGAAAGTCGGATTGTGATGCGGGTCGTCGAAGTCGAGACGGGCGCGAGTCCAATCGGCGGCAGAGGCGACGAGTTCGGTCAGCTCGGGCAGAGCCCCGACCAGTGCGCCGTTGACCTCCTCGATGATGCCCGCCACCTCATCGGGCGAGGCGTCCTCGTGGAGGCGAGAGATCATTCCGCGGACCGAGTACGGATCGGCGGAAGTGCTAGGCAGGTGCCTGACCTGCAGCGGCTTGTTGGAGCCCGGTGCCGCGCTGCGGTGGGCGAGCCGGATGTTGTGCTGCATGGCCGCACCGACGGCCTCGCCGATGCTGGAGTAGTACTCGGGCACGTTTACCTCTTCGGGTGAGTGGTCTTTGACAGGTGGGTCGAGCTGGGATGCGCGACGTACTGGTGGCCGACGGCGAAGAGAGCCGCCGGGGCCACCGTCGGGGCGTTGCGGCGCGCGGCGGGTGACCCGTCGTAGTGAGCGACGCCGTCTGGGAACTGGACGCCGAGGAGACCTTGGTCTGGTTCGCCGCAGGAGAAGTGGCCAGAGCGGCACCACGGTGATCACGGACGGTCCGTGCTGCCGAGTAACTGGTCGAAGCGGCGCCGTCGCGGCGTAGCTCGGCCTGGGAATCAACGAGTTCGGACTGGGCCGAGCTGACGAACTCCGAGGCGAAGCCGAACCGGTCGGCGAGCGCATACGCGTCGTCGTCCAGGTCGTTGACCTGTTCTCCCGCTGTTTCCAGCGCCTCCCGGACACGCTCCAGCGCACCGTGTTCGGGGTGAAGGAGGTGGTCAACTGCCCGCTGAAGGCTGGCTCCGTCTTCGGCCGCACGGATCTGGTCCGTGATGCTGAGAAGTTCGGCTCCGGCGGCGTAGGGCCCCAGCGCATGCACCGGAGGGCTCATCCGGGCTGTGTCCAGAGACGGCGGAAGGGTGACGTCATAGCGAGCGGCTCGAAGCATCTCGGCCGCATGGCTGGCGATGGCGACCTGGTCGGCGAGCGGAGTGGTGGTGGGCAGGCGATGGCGTCGGCCGTGCCAGTCGTCGATCTGCTTGAAACCGGCGTGACGGAGGAGCTGCGCGGAGAGGTCATCAGTAGCGCCCTTGGCAACGACGCTGCCGCTGAACTCGGACGTGATGGTGATCGAGGTAGGCACGGAAGCCTCCGGGGCAGAGGGAGCGAAGGACCCGTTGGAGGTGGGCCAGTGGGCAGAGCGTCCGGTAAATCCGGGGTTTGGTCCGGCCGAGAATCGCTGGTAGAGGCCGCCACGGTGGCGATCAGCAGGGCACCCGGGCGGTCAGAAGAAGGGATTCTCTGTCGGCCGGTCGGCCCCGGTGGCGGCTCGGAGTAGTTCGGTGAGGTCTTCGGGTTCGGACGACCTCTGGTCTATCCACCACCCGGCGCGGGTCACCGTACGAGCGTTCTCCTCGATCTCCGCCCAGTCCGCTTCGCTGGTCGTGCATTCGGTGACTAGTGCGGTGTAGGCGTTGGTCAGGATCTGGTGGCGACAGCGCACGCTCCAGGGAACGGCCCGCTCGGTCCCCTCCAGGGGAGGCATCCGGTACTGCTCGGACCAGGCTTCGGACGCCGTCTGCTCCTCGGCGCGCTTTGCCTTGAGCCAGGCGGCCTTGTCCTGCTCGTCGCCCTCGTTCGAGGCGCGCCAGCAGTCCGTGCTTATCTGCACTTCACCTGAACGAGTGCGTCACTCGTCGCTGCAGGTGGCGGATCGAGGAAACCTTCCAACTCGCCCGGACTCGACCAGGGTCAGGTGACCTGCTGGAACTCCTGGATGCGCTGGACACTGTGCTTCCTGATCGCCGCCGTCCCTTGCCCTCATGGCCACCGCCGTCCACGACGCTGCCGAGGACGAGCCCGCGCTCGCCCCGCTGAGCTGCCCCGAACTCGTCCGGATCCTGCGCGCCCTCGTGCTGCCGCCACCCGTCCGCGATCGCGAGCACGTCCTGCACTGGACCGCCTGGCGACGCTGGCACCAAGCCGTCGCGAACCGCCTGCCACCAGCAACGACACCACCGTCACGACCAACCGTGATCAAGAACTACAGCTGCCGTGCCAGTCGTGTACCTGACCATCTCCCCGGTCAGCAGGAGACGTGCGTCGGCTGGTTGCATCCGGAATTCTTCGTATTCCGGCCCCTTCGATCGCTGCGGGACGGCATGATTTCGGTAACTGCTCCACTGCCGGACCTCGGCGGTTCCACACCCGGTTCTGGTGACGTACGGGGGAGCGTGACCTTCGGGGGACACATGAGACCAGCGGCGTACGCACGTCTTCTTGTAGTCGCAGGACGCCTCGGGCGGCGTCGGCTGCGTGCGGACCGGGAAAAGTTGGCGACTCCCGGCATCAGACGGATCGCGGCACTCATTGATGCTGCTGTGGAACGTGGTGCGGGCCTGCCGGACGCGCTGCGCAGTGACCTCTTGGAACTCGACGGTTTCCTCGGCGGGGCGACGAAGGCCGATGCCGAAGACTCGGGCAACGCGGGAGCCTCCTATGTGCTGTCGATTTTGATCCGCACCACCAAACAGCCTCTTCAGCCCGACATGGTTCCCGACAGGCATCTGGCGATCCTCTACGAACTACTGGGGCGCGAATACGTGCGGTTCGCCGACTGGGCTACTGCGGCGGAATGTTTCGCGGGGGCCGCACTCTACTGGCGCACCGCGCGTCACAAGCGCCGGACCTTCTGCCAGTCGGTCGTCCTCAGCATGAAGGCGGGAGACCGGGACAGCGCGCTCGCAAACTTGGAGATTATCGAGGGAGCAAGCCACGGAGCTTCCGCTGTCTTCCATCAGATTGCCGCGCGTGTGCTGGATGAGACTCCGGGCATCGGCGCGCATGAGGTCGTCGGGATCGAGCAGGTACGCAAACTCGGCATCATCCCCTATACCTACCTGGTCTCCTGCCTCGCGGAGCGCCTCGCCGCCGACGCTCAGCCGGAACGAGCGCTCGGTCTCCTGGCCTCAGCAATTGCGCGGCTGGCAGGAGAAGGGGCTGACTACTGGCTGGTTGGGGAACTGGAGCAACGGTCCGCAACCATCTGGGTAGCCATGGGGCGGCACGAAGAAGGACTTGGTCTCGCTCTCGCAGCTTGGGGGAAGCTGGACGCTCCGCGTTACCGTGCCTGCTCACACGCACAACGCGTCGCTCTATGGGCCAACTTCGGCCCGTCGAGGCGTGCGGCGTTGACATCGGTGATAGCCCTCGGTGACGGCCGGGCCGTGGCCGAACTGATCGAGTCGTGCCGACTTCAGTCCATGATCGGAACGATCATTGAGGTCGACACCGAGGACGAGAACAAGAAGCTCGCGGATAGCGGGGTCAGCACACCGTCGGAGCTGGCCGACGCGACGGAGAACAGCCGACCATTCATCTCCAAGGCCATCTTCACCGCGCTCAACGACGCCTTCGGCGCTACTCTTCTGCGTTTCCCGTCACCCGTATCATTTCAGGGCGTGGCACTTCTCATGCCTCACTACGGCAGCGTGCTGCCGACCAAGAGCGCACACACACTCGCGCCGCGATCATTGGACGAGGCGCTGCCAGAGGGCCTCTTCTGGTCCTCGCACATCGAGGACGGGTTCCTCTTCTGGTTCGCTGCTCAGGACGGGAAGCCGATCGGGTACGGCAAAGAGGACCTACGACAGCAGAACCGCGTCAAACCGGTACTGCTCGGCCTGGCCGGGCAATCGCAGTCGTCCGAACCGAAGAGCTGGAGCCTGTTCCCCTACAAGCGCGGCCCCGGTGACTACTACGAGCCCTACACGCACCTCGAGAGCTGGAAGTCAGCCGAGGAACAGATCATCACCCGCACGATCGGCGATCTGCTGCCGCCGCCACTGGTGGCGGAACTGAGCGCGGCAACGGCGGCCGATCCGGTGCAGCTGACAATCTCGGCAGCACGCGAACTCGCCTCCGTGCCCTGGCCGATTGTGATGATCCCGGGGGGCGAGGAGCGGTTGGTGGAACGGGCCGCACTGCGGATGTGGACCTCCACCCCGACTCAGCTCACTCGCTCGGCGCGGAGGGGACGGCCAGATTCCTCCCCCGCACCGTTCCTTCTAGCATGCGACAACCCGGACGGGACGCTACGCGAGCGGACCTCGGAATCGGTGGTGCGGAGCGCGGCCACACTGCTGGAAGCGGCGGGGTCCCCAGCGCCCGCTACCAAAAAAGCCCTGCTCCAGGCACTCCACCAGATCGGGCCCTCGACCCGGGGGCTGTTCTTCTACCGCGGGCACGCGGTGCACGACTCCGATCCAGCGTGGTCGGCCCTTCCTCTGGCTGGAGACGACTACCTGAGTTCGGGGGAACTGTTCGGTTGCCTCGACGACGGCACACCATTCCTGCCAGTGCCGGAACGCGTGGTTCTGTCATGCTGCTCCAGCTCAACTGCCTCGTCCCTCGGAGGCGAGGCTATCGGGCTCGCGGCCGGCGCCATCCAGTCGGGTGCCGACCAGGTGATCGCCACGTCCGTCGACATTCTCGACACGTCGTTCACCGAGGTATTCGAGGACCTGATCGTGGAGGAAATGCTTGCCCGACCACAGGACAACCACGTGGACCTGCTGAGGAGGCTTCAGCTGAGGATGCTCAACGAGTGGAAGATCTGCTCCTTGCGGGGGACCACCGACTCCGGCGACGACGTCCGTGACCCGCACCCTGTCATCTGGGCCTCCTACCAAGCGTACTGACACCCCGCTAAGCCTATGCACCCACGCCACACGGCCGACTTGAAAACAAGCGAAAGGGGCAACTCTTGATTGCCGTAGCCATGCCATCCGAACTCGCCGACGCCCTAGTGCGTCAAAGGCTGGCGATCCGTCCGGGCACTCGAGGCTCCGCTGCCGAGATCGCCCTGATCGGAATCACCGTGGCCACGACCACCGTCAGCATCCTTCAGGGACCGGACACCTTCCTCAGACTCACGGAGATTATCCAGCACACCTTCGGTAAGCGTACTGGAATCACCGTCCAGATCACGGCCAAGGGCGAAAAGGTCAGCATCGAGATTCCCGTCGACAGCACAACTGACGTCGCTTCCGTAGCCCGACGAATCCAGGACGCCCTGATGGAGGAAGACGACTGAGGACTGTACCTGCGGCCCCTCCGTGAGCGCGTTGCTCCTGCTGTCCTGGGGCCTGTCGGCGGCTGCATTGCTTGCTTCGGCCAAGGATGTGGGGGAGGTCATGGTGTGGTCTCCTGCGGTGTTGTGGTGGTCTGTGGGAGAGGGATGCCGAGGTTGACGACGGGACGATGAAGGCGCCGCCTGGTTTCGTCTCTCTTGGTTCGCAGGAGGGTGAGGGTCAGGTCGATGCCTTCAGTCTCGCCGCGCCAGCCCGCTGTTTGGGCCCGAGCGCGGCGGTTAATGAGGTCCTTTTCGAGATCGTCGAGTCGACTGATCATCTTCGGGCTGACCTGGAGCATCGGACACCGGATGCACGCGTGTTCATGCTGGCAGGGGGTGCCGTAAGGGCGCCCGCATGCGCCGAGTTCGACCTTGCGCTTGTCGAAGTGCTCTTCGAATTCGTCCCACTCCACGCTGGTGACGTTGCGGTATTCGTCGTCGGGACGGAGCTGGCGGCGTTCATTGAGATGGGCGAGGTAGTGGCGGATGACGTCTTCGTCGAACACGGCGACGTAACCGCGGGTGGTCTGGATGTTGAGGTGGCCGAGCAGCGTGGCGCCGATGTGGATGGGCAGTCCGCTGTTGACGAGCTCGGTGGTGAAGATGCGGCGGAAGTCGTGCGGGGTGAACTTGACCGAGCGGAACGCGGGATGGTGTTCAGCGAGGTCCGTGCAGCGTCGTGCGAGCATGTTGAGGACAGTCACGGGACTGATCACGCTGCGGGTGGAGCCGATCTTGCGCTGGAACAGGAACGGCATCGGCGGGCTCCAGACCTTGTCGTGCGGGTCGAAGCGCCGCAGGATCGGGACCGGGCTGCCGTCGCGGGTGTGGCGTCGGATGACGGACGCGATGACGTGGAACAGTTCGGCGGACATCGGGATGACGCGTTCACGGTCGGTTTTGGACGGGCTGATGACCAGGAGGGCGACCATCTCGCCGTTGTTGCGCTGGTAGTGGCGGATGCTGAGGTGGCTGACCTCGCACATCTCCTCGATGCGGGTGCCGGAGTGACGCAGAGTTTCGACTGTGGCCCAGTCCCAGAAGGCTGTCTCTTCTTCTGCTTCGATCTGGACCAGCTGCCCCATGTCGTCCTGGACGCGGACGGGTGTGCGGTGGCCGCCGCGGTCGAGTGTGCGGTCTTCCTCGGTCAGGACGCGGCGGTAGGTGCGGCCTCCGTGGGTGAAGGGCGTGTTGGTGGCGGCTGCTGAGGCGTTTTCCAGGAGGGTGCGGGTGTGGTCGTAGCGCTCCTCGACGTGTCGGACGAGGAGGGGCAGGAGTGGTTGGCGCAGACGGGTTCGGTCGGCGGACCGCTCGTTGATCCGGCGGCGGCGCTTGGCCAGTCCGCGTAGTTCGCTGGGCGGGACCGGGCATGAGGCGACCCAGGGAGCCCATCGTTCGGGTTCGTCGGCGGCCCAGGTGTGCAGGTCGTAGTAGAAGCTGCGGACGGCGATGACGATGGTGTCGACACCGATACGGGGCTTGCCGTCGTGGCGGATGCCGATCTGCTGGCGCCAGGCGCTGTAGAGGTCGGCCGGGATGTTCAGATCGGCTTGCCCGGGGTTGATCTCTTCGATGCGGGCCCAGAAGTGGTGCGCGACGTGGCGGACGAGGTGGACCAGGGAGGCGTAGTCGGTGTCGGACTTGCGGCGGTGGAAGTAGTCGAGCAGGAGCCGGCGGACGCTCTGGTTGCGGATGGTGTGGCGGTCGACGAGTTCCTCGAGAGTGAGCTGGCCGCGGTGCAGGGCCTGACGCAGGGTGGCGGGTGTGCTGGGTGCGAAGCGGCCCATGGCGTGCAGGACGTTCCAGGCAGCATGCCCGGCGAACACGTTGGCGTCCTTCTTGCCGGGCCGCAGAACAGCCTTCGCCGTGCGTGAGGCGTGGGCGTGGTGGAGCAGGGCCGCCGGGCTGAGGTCGGCGAAGCCGATGCCCTGGACCGCGAGCAGGCAGCACACGTCGAAGAGCGCTTGGCGTTTGTGGGGCCAGGAGAAGTCATGGTGAGCGACCTGGGCGGCGTACTTCTTAAGCAGGGGGTCGTTCTGGGCAGCGATGAACTGGTCGGGGAATCCGTTGAAGTTGTGCTTCTTCATCACCAACAGCGTCGGCTGGACGACGCGGAGGCAGAACAGAGCCCTGACGCCGACGCTGTACTTCTGCCCGGTCCGGTTGGTGCCCAGGTCAGCGGCGGTGATCTCGCCGCGGCCCAGTGGGCTGGCATCCCAGCGCTGTTGCCAGGTGCCGCCCTCGAACCCGCCCAAGTAGGCCAGGACGCGCCGGGTGGAGGCCCGGTGCTGTTCGGCGGTCCGCGCGGAGGCTGCCGGCGAGGCGTCGTGCGCGAGCCGGCCGATGAGCAGTGGCGTGGCGGCGGACAGATCCCCGAAGGGGCGCGGCACGGTGGTCGCCGAGGCCGGTCGGGCCTCGATCTGGCTGGAGGCGAAGGCCGGCTCGTCGCCGGTGTGGGTGTGGCGGCGGCTGACTCCGGTGGTGGGACGGGCGAGGTCAGGCACCGAACACCGCCTCGATGTCCGCGGCCGCGTAACCCGCGGGGTAGTGCCGGGCCGGCCGCGGTGTGGCGTAGTGCTCGGTGAGTTTGTCGAAGAGTTCCTCGATGTGGACGGCCAGATAGCGGTTGGTGGTCTGGATGTCGGCGTGCCGCATGATCGTCTGGACCTCGGGGAGCGTGAGTTTCCCGCCATTGGCCATGCGGTAGGCGGCGGTGTGCCGTAGATCGTGCAGGGACCAGTTCGTTCCCAGAAGGGTGTTCGCCCGCTGCATGACACGGCGCATGGCCCAGTAGGTCAGCGGACGGTCGGGGCCTCGGCGGGCCCTCCAGAGGGGTCCGCCATCGGCGGGTGTGCCGGCCGCGTCGAGGTAGAGGGCCAGGCGGAACAGGCCCTGGGGGGAGACCGGGACCGCTTCCCTGGCCCGGGTGCCCTTGGTGATGACATAGATCCGCTGGCCGGACCAGTCGATGTCGCCGACGGTGATGCCGAGGAGTTCCTTGGCGCGTGCGCCGCTGGAGACGAAGATCTCCAGCAGTGCCCGGTCCCGGTCGCAGTTCATCGCGGTGAACAGTTCGTCCCACAGCCGGTCGGGAATCGACCGCGGCGACCGGTCGGACACTCGCTGCCGCAGCCGGGCCCGGCCCACCACCGGCGTAGGTTCCAGCGGACTGCGGTGCCCCAGCGCGCGGCGCCGCTGAGCCGAGTGCGGCACCGGGTTGACGACCGGGCCGCGGCCCTGATGCGCGTGGAACTCATAGAACCCGCTGATCACCGTCAGAGCGTGATTGATGGTGCGCGGCGCGTACCCGGCGCACAGGGATGCCTTGCCCGTGCGGAGATTGACCGTCCCGGCCACCGGAGCATCGGCCCGGTGCCGCTGACGCTGCGGGTTGGCGGCCGAGCGCAGCCAACCCGTCAGCACCGCGACCTCCGACTCCGTCGCCCGCTCCCACCCGGTGCCCAGCAACCACAGCAGGTGGAACCACCGCAGCATCCCGTAGCCGTAGCTGCGGCAGGTCAGCGGGCTGGAATCCCCAAGCGCCAGGTCCCGCAGAAACGCGGTGACCGGCTCGACCTCGGCCCCCGTCGCATCGAGCATCGCGTACGGCGGATGTGCCCGGTTCACCTCCACCACTCGTCCAAGGAGAGGGATAGCTCCGCAACCCTCCATCAACTCATCGCGTACATCCATCACTTGCTCCTTGATCGCGGCCTGTTATGCCGTGACCAACGAGGCGAGGACGGTGCAGTTAACAGAGCACTCCTGCCTGGCAAGCCACTCGGCGAAGTCGGCGCGGCGGTCGGCCGGTCGGTCGGACAAGTCGCGGTCGGCATGGTGACCACAGGTGTGGTCGATAGGCCAGATCGTCTTCAACCGTGAGGGATCATCCCAATTCCGCCTGCCAGCTTGGGTGGCCAGCGCGCTGGCGATGCCTGGCCCCCGTAGCCCCTTGCGTGCACCATCGGTCATTCCAGGAAGGCGGCGCTTCCCCAGTCGAAGATGGTGGGCTGCCTGAAGCCGTCCAAGGGCTCGGCTACCAGGGACCCGATACCACGGTCACCAAGCTGACCGGCCAACGTGGCCCAATCCTGTTGCAGATCGCGCAGAGTGTTGGCGAATGCCTCCGCGTAATCGCTTCCGTCAGCGAGTTCGATTGCGAGGAGCGAACCGAAAACGGTGGCGGCATCTCCGTCGACTGGCCACAAGTGGCCAATGACCGCTTGGTCGGGTCCCACCACGGAACGGGCGATTCCCCGGTCATCATAAGGGCCTTGTGTGTCAGCGGCCGCGCTGTCACAGGTATTGAATACGACGAGTCGTCGGGTTGACGCTGGCGGCCGCGTCACGCGGGCGAGGTCGTCGAGGAAGACGTATTCGCTGTCGCTGAGTACGACAGCAGATTGGTCGGGCGCGCAGGGTCCCTTGCATGATCGAGATCTGTCCGGATTCATCCGGTGAGGCCGAGGGCGGTCAGGGGCCTGTGGCAGTCGCGGGCGGCATGGCGTAG
>NZ_JBHXQZ010000108.1:0-25319 GCF_042717095.1 Streptomyces sp. NPDC058632
CTGAGCCCCAGCGCCCCGCGCCTGTCCGGGGTTGTCAGTCCGGGGAGTTGATCATCGAGGCCGCCGCGTACGTCAGGTACTTCCACAGCGTCTGCTCGTGTTCCTCGGACAGGCCGAGTTCGTCGAGGGCGTCGCGCATGTGCCCCAGCCAGGCGTCGTGCGCGGCCCGGTCGACCTTGAACGGCACGTGCCGCATCCGCAGCCGCGGATGACCCCGGTTCTGGCTGTACGTGGTCGGACCGCCCCAGTACTGGATCAGGAACAGCGTGAACCGCTCCTCGGCCGGGCCGAGGTCCTCCTCCGGGTACATGGGACGCAGCAACGGGTCCCCGGCCACGCCCTCGTAGAAACGGTGGACGAGCCGGCGGAAGGTCTCCTCCCCGCCGACCTGCTCGTAGAACGTCTGCTCCTGAAGCGTGCCGCGCCGAATCTCTGTCACCCGTCCATCGTCTCAGACGCGCCGGCATAGGCCTCAAGGCCCAGGTCCCGCCTTCCGGTCCTTTGGTCCCGGGCCGCCACCGGGCCGGGGACGGGACCCCTCCCGGGCCCGGCTCCGGGTCCCGTCCCCGGGCCGGTGCTCGTACTGTGGAGGTATGGGCGGGCACGCTGTTCAGCAGGATCTCGACGACCTCGCCGGTGCGGCGCGGGCGGCGCTGGTGCGCGAGATCGACGCGAGCGGGGCGTTCGACGCCGACCCGGTGTGGCGGGAGGCGTTCGCTGCCGTCCCGCGCCATCTGTTCGTGCCGTCCTACTACGTGGGCGCCATCGGCGGCTACGAGCGGCGGTGGGGCGAGAGCACCGACCTCCGGGCGCGCGAGGCCTGGCTGCGCGGCGTGTACGAGGACGTCCCGCTGGCCATCCGGATGCGTGACGGCGAGCTGCTCTCCTCCAGCAGCCAGCCGTCCCTCATGGCGGTGATGCTCGTCGAACTGGGCGTCCGCGACGGCGACCGGGTCCTGGAGATCGGCACCGGCAGCGGCTACAACGCCGCCCTGCTCGCGCACCGGCTCGGGGACGACGACCTGGTCACCACCGTCGACCTCGACCCGGAGATCACCGAGTCGGCCCGTCGGCACCTGGACGCCGCCGGTCACCACCCGGTGGTCGTCACCGGCGACGGCGCCCGCGGGGTGCCCGCACGCGCCCCCTACGACCGGATCATCGTGACCTGCGCGCTGCCGTCCGTGCCCGGAGCCTGGCTCGCCCAGTGCCGGCCCGGCGCCCGCGTCCTCGCCCCGTTCGCCACCGGCCTGGTCGCCCTCACCGTGCACGGCCCGGGGCACGCCGAGGGCCGTTTCCTGCGTACGCCCGCCTACTTCGTACCGCTGCGCGGCGCGAACAGGTCGCGGGGGGTGCCGGCCGACGCGAGCGACCTGGCCGACGTGCCGCGCCGGGCCAGGGAGCACGACCGGTTCAGGTTCCTGCTGGCCCTGACCGCGGGCAGCGTCGGGGCCCGGGAGGCGTACGACGTGTGGCGGCACGAGGGACGGCCGCAGCGTGAACGCTACGGCCTCACGGTCGGCGAGGAGCACTGCTGGGCGTGGCTGGACGACCCAGGAGGGCCGCACCGCTGGGTGCTGCCCTCCTGATACGCGCGTACGTGCCGTTTGTTCAGCCTCGGCGGATGGTGATGGTCGTCCAGGCGCCCACGTGGACGCGGTCGCCGTCCTGGAGCGGGACCGGGACGAACGGCTGAATCGGTTCCTCCCCGCCGTTGACCGTCGTGCCGTTCGTCGAGTTCTGGTCCACGACCGCCCAGCTGCCGTCCGGCTGCTGCACCAGCACCGCGTGCTGGTGCGAGACGCCCGGGTCCTCCGGCGGCGTCGACAGGTCGATGTCGGGGGTGTCACCGGTGGAGTGACGCCGGCGGCCGATCGTGAGCTGGTTGCCGGTGAGGGTGCGCTGCTGCTCGGGCGAGTACGCGGGCAGGTTCAGGCCCGTGGCCTCGGGGCCGGAGCGGTGCATCATCGCCATGAAGTAGTCACGGTCCGGACCGATCGTCACGGTCCAGGTCACCGGGCCCTGGTGCTGCTGCGGGAAGCCGCCGGGACCGGGGGGCGCCTGGGTCGCACCGGGCTGCGGGTAGCCGTAACCGCCGTGCTGCCCCTGCCCCTGCCCGTGCTGACCGGGGCCGTGCTGCCCCTGCCCGTGCTGACCGGGGCCGTTCGGGCCGCCCTGGCCGCCACCGGGACCGCCGGACGGCGGGGGGATGACCCAGTCGTCGTCGCCCCCGAAGGCGGGACCGCCCTGCTGCGGGGGCCGGCCGGTCTCCTGCGGGAATCCGGGCGGGGCCGGCGGACCGGACCGGTACGCCTGCGGACCACCGGGACCGTTCGGACCACCGGGACCGCCATATCCGCCCTGGCCACCCGGACCGCCCTGCCCGCCGTGCGGACCGGGTCCACCGGGACCGTTCGGTCCACCGGGTCCACCGGGTCCACCGGGTCCACCGGGGCCACCGGGCCCTCCGTATCCGCCCGGACCGGGCGGTGGCGGTACCGGACGTGAGGCGTCGCCGCCGAAACCGGGCGGGCCCTGCGGGATCGGCTCGGCCGGCCGGTTCACCTGGGACGGACGGGAGCCCTGGTAGTCGTAGGAGTCACCGCCGTTGCCACCGCCGTACGACGGCCGGGGCGAGGGCGGCTGCTGGTACCCGCCGTGACCACCCTGGCCACCGGGCCCACCGGGGCCGGGCCCACCGGGGCCGGGCCCACCGGGGCCGGGGCCGACGGGGCGCGGGGCGGCCGGGGTGTACGAGGTCGCCGTGTTCGTCAGGAAGTTCCACCGGCACTCTTCGCAGAACGGCGCGGCGCCCTCACGCGGCGTGCGGCACTGCGGGCACAGCTCCGCTCTGCCACCGGGGCCGGGGCCGGGGCCGCCGGGCCCTCCGTAGCCGCCCTGGCCGCCGGGACCGCCCTGGCCGCCGGGGGGAGGGAATCCGTAGCCACCGCCGGGCGGCGGCGGGGGAGGGGGCGGCGGCGCGGACCCCGCCATGCGGTGACCGCACACCTCGCACCAGTCCTCGGAACCCGACTGGTGTCCGTTCGGGCAGGTCGGCATGTCGGCGCTTCCCCCTCTCCTTGTCCGGTCGCTTCCGACCGAAGTTCTCCGGCCCGCAGGCCGGGCTCGTTCAGTTCAGTTTCACTTCTTTACACGAACAGTCTTGGTGGACCGGGTTTCGAGTGTCATCTCGTCGGCCTCCTCGACCCTCGCTTTCAGTCGCACAGTACCGGTCGTGGCGTCGACGACGTCCACCACCTTCGCAAGCAGTTTCGCAGTATCGGCGTTGCCGGAGACACTCGCGAGCTGAACGGCCCGGCCCAGTTTGGACGTTGCGCCATCGAAATCGCCCGCTTTGCGCAGATCGAGCCCCTGTTGGATGACGTGCGCCAGTTCGGCCTGCCCGGTGTAGTGGGCGACCTGGGGGTTGATCGACGTCGAGGCGGCCATGTCGTCCGTCCACACGGCGCGTACGAGACCCTGCGCGCCGAGCTTGTGGACACCGTCCGCGCCGCTGCCGGCCGAGGCGCCGGCGGGCTGCGGGATGACGAGCGAGAGCCGGGCGGCGAGCATCTCCTGCCCCACGCCGGCGGCCGGGACCTCGACGCAGACGTGGTAGTCACGGGACTCGTCGCCCCAGGAACCCAGCGGGTAGTCGCCCGAGCGGGGGCCTGCTCCGGTACGGCGCCCGGTCAGTTCCTCGACCGCCGGCGCGACCTGTTTGACGAACTTCACGGTCGCGCCCAGCGGGGTCCACAGCCGCAGAGCGACGTCCGCGACCTCCTTGCCCATCGCCGTCTCCATCATCCGCGTGAAGTCGTCGGCGAGTCCGGCCGGGTCGGCGACGATGTCGGCGCTGCCGAGGAGACCGGAAGCGATCGCTGTGACTTCTTTCACTTCCCAGTCGGTGCCCACGCCACGGGCGTCGCAGGTGAACCGTCCGGCACACGCCTGAAGGGCCGCCTTCAGATCCTCGGACGACTCGTGCTCGTTGCGCCCGTCGGTGAGCAGGATGCCGTGCCGGATCGCCACGTCCGCCGACGCGAGCAGCCGGTCGGCCAGCTTCAGCCAGGTGCCGATGGCCGTGCCCCCGCCCGCGCTCAGCGTGCGCAGCGCCCGCCTGGCCTGCTCGCGGGTGGCGGCGTCGGCCACCGCGAGCCGCCCGGCGCCGGGATACACCTCCTTCGCCGCATGCGTGCCGCCGACCACCGCGAAGTGCACGCCGTCGCGCAGGGCGTCGATCGCGGCGGCCGTGGCGTCGCGGGCGTTGCGCATCTTGGTGGGCGGATAGTCCATCGAGCCGGAGCAGTCGACCATGAGGACCACGGCCGCCGACGGCCCCTCACCGGGCGCGTAGAGGTGGGGGGCCGCCACCGCGCTGCCGATGGTGCCGCCGCCGGTCGCGGTCACCGTGACGATGGCGTTGACCTCGCGGCCGCCCTCCGGCAGATACTCGTTCTGGTACACGTCCACCGAGAACCGCGGCACGTTCGACTTCGCGAAATTGGCCATGCCTGTTTCTCTCCCCCTGGAGAACCCCGACGAACGGGGCGACGACAGAAGGCGGACCGGTCCCCTCCGGTTCGCCTGTGCTTGTCCGCAGCTCTCCTGCGGTCTTCCTGTACTTTCCCCGTCACGGGCCTGCCGTACGCGGCCTCAGGCCGATCCTGCCCCCTGGGGCGCGGCCGGGAACGGGACGAGGGCCACTGTTACGTTGTCGTGGCCCCCGCCGTCGAGGGCGTGACCGACCAGGACCCGCGCGCCGTGCAGCGGGCGGACGGCGGCGTCGGCGGGGACGGCCCCGGCCATCTCCTCGGCCGACTCCGCGTAGTTCCACAGCCCGTCCGTGCAGACCACGACCACTCCGGGCCGGTCCGGCTTGAACGACGCGGTGTGCGGATCGAGTTCGTACGCGTCGGCGCCGAGCCAGCCGGTGATCGCGTGGGCGCGCTGGTCGGCGTACGCCTCGGCCTCGCCCATCAGGCCCGCGGCGACCATCTGCGCGGCCCACGAGTCGTCCTCGGTGAGCCGGGCCGGAGGTGCGGACCGGTCCACCGGGACCCAGTAGACGCGGCTGTCGCCGACCCAGCCGACGACCAGCAGACCGTCCGTCACCACGGCGCCGACGAAGGTGCAGGCCGGGGAGTTCTGGTGCGGGGCGCGCTCCCGCTCCGTCTCGGGCTCGTCGGCCAGCGAGTTGACCGCGTCCGACGCGGCGATGATCGCCTCGTGCATCGCCTGCTGCGGGTGCGTGCCCCGCGGCAGGGCCGCGAGCAGCGACTCGCTCGCCACCCGGGACGCGGCCAGCGAGGCCTCGTCGGGCCGGGTCGCGGAGGAGACGCCGTCGCAGACGATCGCGACGGAGGCGGGGGAGCCGTCGGGCAGCGTGGTGGTGCCGATGCCGAAGGCGTCCTCGTTGCGGTGGTGGCGCAGGCCGCGGTCGCTGACCGCGGCCAGCGGGCCGCATTCCTGTTCCATGTGGTCCCGTTCGCGTGGCTGGGCGTGGCCGCAGTTCTCGCAGTAGCCGTCGTCGTCCACCCTGCCCGCACGACAGGCCACACACACGGTGCCGCCCGGGACTGCCGAACCCTTTTCGCCGCCCTGCTCGGCGGCCACACGCGGATCCGGGGCCTGGAGCGGGTAGTCCTCGGGCTGCGGGACCGCCGGCTCGGCGACCGGCTGGGCCGGGCGGTCGAAGCGCACGCCGGAGGACCGGGGGGTCCCGGCGGGGGGTGCCGGGGGCGTGGGCGGGGGCGGAGGTACGGAGGCGGGGTGCTGGGCGTGGGGGTGGGGATGGGGATGGGGGTGGCCGGTCAGCGGCAGGCCGCTCGAGTCGGTGCCCACCAGGTCCGCGGGCCGGTGCGTCGGAGCGGACACGCCGGAACTGTCCGGGCGGACGGTGGGCCAGTCCGGCTCGGCCGGGGCCGGACGAACCGGGGCCGCGACCGCAGGAGCCGCCGGGGGCGTCGGGGGCGTCGGGGGCGCGGCCGGAGGCCGGGGTGCCCCGCGCTCCGCCGGACTCGGCGACGGCACCGAGCCGTTCCCGGTGTTCCCGGTGTTCATGGTGATCGTCGGATGATCCGCCGGCGGTGCCGGGACGACCGACAGGTCGTATCCGCACGCACCGCAGAAACGGTCACCCGACTCGAGGGGTTCCTCGCAGCTCGGGCACTTCGACAGCGCGGCCTGCTGGGGCATCTGGGACATCAACTACACCCACGTCCGGGGGCGGTAACGGTTGGCACGTTCCACCAGGTCGATCCTCTCCTCACCGCTCCGCGCCAGCCGGGCCAGCGTGCGGTACGAGCGCTCGAGTCCGAAGCGCAGGTCCCGCTCGTCCAGTCCGCTGCCGAGCAGTGTCCGTCCCCCGGCGGCGTTCCGCCGTCCCCGTCCCGGCGGAGCCGGAAGCGGAGGCGGAACGGAACCCTGGCCCCCGGAGAGTACCCAGTCGAGCGCACAGCCGAGGACCTCGGCCGCCAACTGCTCCCGGCGCGCCGGATCCAGACCGTACGCGTCCAGGGCCTCGACCTGGCCCGCCGCGGCACTCAGGTCGTCAAGGAACGGTACGTCACCCGCGGTCGCGGTCCGCCCCCGCAGCCGGGCGCGTACGGCCGCCACCCGCGCGGCCGTGCAGTGGACCGAGGACTCCGGCACCGACTCCAGCGTCCGTACGGCGCCCCGCCGGTCGCCGGTGGCGAGCCGCACCCGGGCCAGGCCGAACGCCGCGCTCACATGGCTCGGGTCGGTGGACCACACCAGGCGGTAGTACTCGGCCGCGTTGTCGAGCTGGCCCAGCACCTCGGCGCACAGGCCGAGCGCCAGCTTCGGCGCGATCTCGCCGGGGAAGGCGTCGTAGATCGCGTCGAAGGCGAGCGCGGCGCCCTCGTGGTCGCCGGTGACCAGGGCGGCGACCCCGCGGTACCAGACCACCCGCCAGTCGTCGGGGTCCTGCTCCCGAAGGGTCCGCAGCACGGCCAGCGCGGGGTCCGGCTCGCCGGTCTCCAGCCAGGCGCGGACCTGCCGCAGCCGGGTCTCGGCCGACGGCGCGGGCACCGCGGCCAGGGCGTTGACCAGCTCCGCGGGCGCGGAGGCCACCAGGCCCGCGAGGAAACCGGCGTTGGGGTCGGCCGGGTCGACGCGCGGGACGGGCAGCGCGAGCGCCGCCGCGGCGGTGTCGACGGGCTCGACGAGACCGTCCGGGGCGGCGGCCGGAAGGGTGCCCGGGGACACGGAGCCGCCCGGCGTGCCGGGCTGTCCGCCCGCCGTGCCCCCACCCGGTCCCCCGGGGAGCCGCTGGGGCCGCGCGCCCCGCGCCGACCGCTTCGACCGCCCGCGTCCCGGTCCCTCTCTTCGGGGTACCGCCCGCGCCCCGAACCGGGACACATCGCCGTACGCCTGGGGGAACAGCTCGGTGTCCGTCACCCGCAGCTCCGGGCCGAACAGGGTCGACAGGGCGGGGCGGGCGCGGCCCGACTGGACCGAGACGACCTCGCGCAGGACGCCGGTGAGCTGCTCGGCCATCTCCTGCGCGGAGGAGAACCGGCGGGCCGGGTCGGGATCGGTGGCGCGCACCAGCAGCCGGTAGAACGACTCGTACTGCCGGAAGACGTCGATGTGGTCCGGGTCGGGCAGCGAGTCCGCGTAGACGTTCGTGTAGCCCTGGAAGTCGAACGTGAGGACGGCGAGCGTCCGGGCGACCGTGTACAGGTCGGAGGCGACCGAGGGGCCGGTCTCGGCGACCTCCGGGGCCTGGTAGCCGACCGTGCCGTAGATGGCCGACTCGTCGTCGTCCACCCGGCGCACCGCGCCCATGTCGATCAGCTTGAGCTCGTCCTCGGTCTGGATCGCGTTGTCGACCTTGAAGTCGCAGTACAGCAGGTTGCGGGAGTGCAGGTGCCCCAGCGCCTCGAGCGCCTCGATGCCGTACGCGCACGCCTGCTCCACCGGCAGCGGGTCCCGCCTGCCGTCCGGTGTGCGGCGGCCGTTGGCGATGTCCTTGAGGGCCTTGCCGCCGACGTACTCCATGACGATGTAGCCGTCCAGCGAACCGGTGCGCTGGTCGAGGTGCTCCACGAAGTTGTAGATCCGCACGATGTTGGCGTGCTCGATCTCCGCGAGGAAGCGCCGCTCGGAGATCGCCGCCTCCATCGCGTCCTGGTCGCCCGTGTCCAACAGGCCCTTGAGGACCACCCAGCGGTCCGAGACCGCCCGGTCCACAGCGAGGTAGATCCAGCCCAGACCGCCGTGCGCCAGACAGCCGACCACCTCGTACTGGCCGTGCACCACGTCACCGGCCCGCAGCTTCGGGACGAACGAGTACGGGTGGCCGCACTTGGTGCAGAACCCCTCCGTGCGGCCCGGCCGGCCCGCCCGCGCACGGCCCACCTGGGCCCCGCAGTCCGAACGCGAGCAGAATCGCTTGCGCTCCGGCACCTCGGGGTTGTCCAGGACCATCGCGCGCGGGTCGGGCCGCGGGATCGGCGGGACCTGGACCAGCCCCGCGCCCAGCCGGCCCCGGCCGGAGGAACCGCCGGTGGACCCGGAGCCGCGCACCGACACCGAGCGCTCGGCTCTCCCGCCCGCGACCGGGCGGGAGAGCCGCCCGGACACCGAGCGCCGCGACTTCGCCGACCGCGACGTCCTGCCGGACGACGTACGCGCACTGCGGCTGCCGGAACGGGAACTGCCGGCCGAGCCGCGGGAGCCGCGCGAACCACGCGGCTCCCGGCCGCCCGCGGTGATGCCGGTCGGGACCGAGCCGACCGCCCCGGTCGGCGACACGACCGGGGCGAGCCCGCAGGTGTCGCAGTACAGCTCGCCGCCGCCGACGTCCTCGTAGGCGCCCTCGCAGCCGGGACGCTGACAGGCACGGGGCGCCGCGGCGGCGGCCTGCGACGACTGCGCCCGCTGCTCCCCGTCCCCGCTCTGTCCGCCGGTCCCGCTCCGCTCCCCGCAACCACCGCCGGGCTGCCCCTGGGGCCGGCCCTGATGGTGCGTCCGGTTCTCCGCCTGACTCATGCGCCCGCCTCCCCCTCGTCGCTCATGCGCCGGACCCCCCACGCTCCTCGGGCGCGCCCCGGCCCGACGGTCCGGGCACCCGGGGCTGCGTCGTACCGAGGAGTTCGGCGGCGGCGTGCTGGTAGCGCAGCACCGCCTCCTCGGCGACCCGCAGGTCGCAGGGCGCGCTCCACAGCATGCGGCGCGCCTTCTCGTACCGCTCGGCCAGCACGGTGTCCTCCGCGAGGCCGTGCCGGGCCACCTTCGCCTTGTACGCGTCGAGCCGGCCGCGCAGCTCGGCGCGGATCGCCAGCGGTGCGGTGACCGCGGTCAACGACTCGCGGGCGCGCACCAGTTCGTCCTCCGCCTTCTGCTCCAGGGACTCCAGGAGCGGGGACAGCCGGTGCCACTGGGCGTGCCTGCGGTACTCGGCGGCCGTCGCCAGCTGCTCCTGCAGCGCGGTCGGCGGGCCGCTGACGACCGGCACCTCCGTCGCCGCGATCTTCGCGAGCACCTCGCCGCGCGCCGTGCGTGCCTCGGCGAGCGTGCGGTCGGCGCGCGAGAGGACGTCCCGCAGTCGCACGATCCGCTTCTCGGAGTCCTGGCGGACCGCGAGCACCGCGTCGATCTCGCGGCGCACGTCCTCCAGGGCGCGCGCCTCGCGGTCGTACACCGTCGTGTCCGGCCGGCCGCCACCCGGAGCCGAACTGCCCTCCAAGGGCTTCCAGAAGGCCAGTGGGTCGGAGATCACCTGCTCGCGCAGCCGGGTCAGGGTGCGGGTGATCCGCTCCAGGTCGTCGCCCGCCGGGTGCTCTCCGGGGCGGACGCCCACGGGGTGGGCGAGCCTGCGGGTGCGCTGGAGCTCGGCGGCCAGTAAGTCGATCCGTGCGGGCAGCGCCGACCACACCGCGTCCGCGGCGACGATCATGTCCAGCGAGGACGCGTACAGCTCGTTCATCAGCTCGACCAGCGCGGCCAGCGAGTAGCGCTCGCTGAGGCGGCCCACGCGGCCGTGGAACACCGGCGCGTGCACGGGGACGGTGGCCGGGCCCGGGAGCGTGACGCACTCGCCGCGCAGCAGTTCCGTCAGCTCCACGAGGTCGTCGTGGCTGGACCAGCGGCGCCGGGCACGGATCTCGCGGGCGGTGCGCAACGCGCCGGAGTACGCGTCGAAGTACGTCCACAGCAGCGTGATCGACGCCTCGGTGGCCTGCCAGCGCTCCTCGGTACGGCCGGTGAGGCGGGCGCCCTCCAGGAGTCTGCGGCCCGCGTGGTCCTGCAGGGCGAGGAGCGAGGTCTCGACCGCCTCGTGCTCCGCGCCGAGCCGCGCGAGCGCACGGTCCACCTCGTCCCGGTCCATCACCGGCCCGGTGGGATCCGTGTCGCCCATCGATCACCTCTCGCTGCGGGTCGGTCGTTGACGTTCGTGAGTCGTTCCGTGTCCTGCGTCCTGCGTCCTGCGTCCTGCGGTGGCCGGGAAGTGACGGCCGGTCGATCAGCTCACCCGCAGGTACTCCGGTGCCGGCGGTTCGGAACTCCCCGGATCCTTGCCCAGAGTCTCCGACAGCCAACGCTCGTACGAGGCCTGCCATCCGTCCGTGGTGTCCTCGCGGAAGTCCACCAGGATCCGGTTGACCCGGCGGACCAGGTCGTCCGCGTCGTCCTTCATCGCCACGCCGTAGTACTCGGTCGTGAAGGAGTCGCCCTTGAGCTCGACCGTCGGGTCCTGCGCGGCCTGGCTCGCGGCGAGCGCGGCGTCGGTGACGACCGCGTCGACCCTGCCGAGCTGCAGCCGCACCAGGCAGTCGAGCTGGTTGGGGACGGTGGTGCGGATGTCGACGGACCGCGGGAGGACACCCCTCGCCTTGTCCTCCTCCAGCGTCGTGAACGCGGTGGAACCCGCCGCCGTGCAGATCTTCCGGCCGGCGAGCGTGGGGCCGTACCCCTCGACCGGGGACGCCTTCTGGGCCAGCACCTGCTGTCCGGTCCTGAAGTACGGGGCGGAGAAGGCCACGTCCTTCAGGCGGTCGCAGGCGATCGTCATCGTGCGGACCACCATGTCGACCCGGCCGCTCCTGATCGCCGGAATGCGCTGGTCGGTGGGGATCGCCTTGAACTGGACGGCGTTCCGGTCGCCGAGTATGTCCTCGGCGATGCGGTGCACCAGGTCGATGTCGAAGCCCTCGAGCCCGGCGCTCCCCGGGCTGTTGGGGTCGCGGTAGCCCCAGCGGTAGCTGTTCTGGTCCACGCCGACCATCAGTTTGCGCTTCTCGCCCTTGCGGGCCTTGATCCCGTCGATCGTCGGGCCGTCGTCACCGGAGGGGGACAGGGTCTGCTTCTCCGGATCGTCGCACTCCTCGGCCGCCTTCGCGCCCGCGGCCTCCGTCACGGCCCGTCCGGCGGTCCTCGGTTCCTTGCCGCCGGTGCCGGAGGAGGACCCGGTGCTGGTCAGCACCAGCGCGAAGACCAGCGCGAGCGCGCAGAGGGTGGCCATCGCGCCCACCCCGCCCCAGCCCCGCAGCCCGGCCCGCAGACGTCGTACGTTCCTCATCACGCCCCCTTCCGTTCTCACCGGTACTCCGACAGCCTGCGCCCGACGCCCAGCACCGCGCCCGCCGCGCCCAGCACGGCGAGGCCCGCGGCACCCTCGGGGAGGCCCCTCAGGGCGTCCCGGCCACCGGTGGCCGCGTCCTCGAACTCGCGCCTCTCGTGCGTCAGTGCCGTGGCCAGACTCTCGTCGACGCCGGCGAAGCACTCGCCGGTCGCGCCCTTGTCACCGATCACCAGGTCAAGCGCCTGCTGGTAGTTGCCGCTCTCGTCCTGCTCCCGGGCGGCGTCGTGGCGCTTCCTCCACTCGGTCATGTTGCTCACGGCGGCGGCGACCGGCTTCTCGCCGGCGCTGTCGTCCGCGAGTTCACCGGCCCGGGCCAGGCCCTTGTCGAGGGCGGCCATGTCGCGCCGGAAGTCGTAGTCGTAGGCGTCGTACGTCTCGTCGCCGGCCCTCTTCGTCTCGGCGCCGCGGGCCACCAGCGTCAGGTTCTCGTTGCCGCGGGCCTTCAGGGACGCGATCCGGGCGTCGTGCAGCACGCCGAGCGAGCGGACGCCGTGGTCGTAGGAGCCGTTCAGACCCGAGCGGGCGACGCTGTGGCCGACGACCAGCCAGAGCAGCACCACCGTCGCCGCCGCCGTGGCCGCGACCAGGCCGTGGTTGAACACCCGGTGGGTCCGCAGGTACATACGGCGCTGCGCCCAGGCGAGCGCGGCGAGGGCGACGACACCGAGCGCGATCGCGGCCCACGGGTAGGGGGTCGCGTCCGCGTAGTCGGCGTCGAGGCGCTGGGACTCCTTCTCGTAGAGATCCTCCGCCGCCGGGAGCATCTCCTCCTGCATCTTCTCGTTCGCGTACCGCAGATAGGCGCCGCCCACGGGGTAGCCCTGCCGGTTGTACGTACGGGCGCGCTCCACCAGGCCCTTGTACTCGGGCAGCAGCCGGTTGAGCTCGGTGATCGTCGCCGCGGACGAGGAGTCCGGGTCCGAATGGGCCGCGGCGCCCACGAGTTTGGCGGCGGCGGTGCGAATGCCCTTCTCGTAGCTGTCCCGGGAGGCGGCGGTCTCCTGACCGCCGGCCAGGAACCCGCTGGAGGCAGCGGTGTTGGCGTCCGCGAGGGAGCGGTAGATGTCGGCGGCGTCCGAGGCGAGCGGCTCGCTGCTGGTGAGGACGCCGTCGGCCGCCGCGGCCCGGTCGGACATCTGCCAGGCGCCGACCGCGCCGAAGGCGACGACGAGGGCGGCCAGGACCGCGCCGATGATCCTGAGGCGGCCGGGTTCGGTGGTGGCGGCCTCGCGCAGCCGGACGGCACCCTCGGCGAACGCCGTACGCCGCGGCGCCTCGGGCTGCCGCCGGAACGCGGGGAGTTGGGAGCCGCCGGGTGCCTGCCGCGGGGCCGGGGCGCCGCCCGGCCCGGACTGCGGCGGTACGGCGGGCAGGGCGGGCGTCACGGGCACGGCCGCGCCCGGGGGCGGCGCGCCACCGCTCGGCGTGTGGGTCACTCGGCCTCCCCCATGGTCATTCGTCCCCGCAAGTATCGCCGCAGGAACCGACATATGCACCGGCCTTGGCACGATCTTGATCCGACGGCCGTACGGTCACCGGCGCCTTGGGTACACGAGTGCGCCCGGGACCGCTCCCCGCACCACCCCCTGCCCACGAACACGCCGGGGGAATCCGGTTGGTTCCGGGCAGAGCTCGCGGGCGTCCGGAGGCCGGTGCCGAGGGCTGCCCGGCACGCTTTCCCCTACCCCCGCTCGTAATGGGCCCGCAGCCGGGCCTGGGCGCCCGGTGGGGCCGTCAGGTGGTCCAGGCCGAGGAGGGCCGCGCCCAGGACCGGGGCGGCGGTGACGACCCGGGGGACGGCCTTGGGGGCCCGCTCGGCGAGCAGGGCGCGGATCCGGTCGTCCAGCCGGGGGTGCCGGGCGGCCAGGACGCTGCCGCCCAGCAGGACGGGTGTCTCCTCGGCGAGCAGGTCCAGGCGGGTCAGCGCCACGACGGCCATCGACGCCACCTCGTCGGCCTGGCGGTCGACGATCGCACCCGCGACCGGATCGCCGTCGGCCGCCGTGGCGAAGAGCACCGGCGACAGCTCGTGGCGGCGCTCCGGCGCGAGGCGTTCCAGGTGCAGGGCCTCGATGAGGGCCGGCATGTCGGGGAGGCCGAAGTGCGCCGGGAGGGTGTCGGCCAGGGCGGTGGCGGTGCCGCGGCCGTCCTGGGCGCGGGCCGCGTGCCACAGGGCCTCCTCCGCCAGCGCCCAGCCGCCGCCCCAGTCGCCGGAGACGCGGCCGAGTGCCGGGAAGCGCGCGGTGCGGCCGTCCGGGCGCATGCCGACGCAGTTGATGCCCGCCCCGCACACGACGGCCACCCCGCGCGGTTCGGTGACACCGGCGCGCAGGATGGCGAAGGTGTCGTTGCGGACCTCCACGGTGGCGCCCCAGCCGCGCGCCGCCAGAGCCGCCGCCAGCCGCTCCTCCTCGACGGGGAGGTCCGCGTTGGCCAGGCAGGCCGAGACATGCGCGACGCCACGGGCACCGGCGGCGCTGAGCGCGGCGGCGACGGTCTCCGACAGGGCCTCCACGGCCGCCTCCACACCGACGGCGGGCGGCCGGAACCCCCCGCCCCGGGCGGTGGCCAGGACCTCGCCGTCGTGGGTGACCACGGCGACGTCCGTCTTGCTGTTGCCGGCGTCGACGGCGAGGACGCCCGCGGTCAGGCCCATGCCAGGTGCTCCCTGTTGTGTGCGACGAGCCGGTCGGTGAGCTTCTCGGCGTACTCGTACTGGCCGACCAGCGGGTGGGCGAGCAGGGCGCGGAACACCCGCTCGCGGCCGCCGCGCAGGGCCGCGTCGAGCGCCAGCTCCTCGTAGGCGGTGACGTTCGCCATCAGTCCCGCGAAGAGGGGGTCCACGCGCGGGACGGGCAGCGGACTCGCGCCCTTCGGGCCCACCGCCGCCTGCACCTCGATCACCGCGTCCGCGGGGAGGAACGGCAGCGTGGAGCCGTTGCGCGTGTTCACCACCTGGTACGGGCTGCCGGCGCCGCCCAGCAGGGCCGCCGCCAGGTCCACGGCCGCCTCGGAGTAGTAGGCGCCGCCGCGCTCGGCCAGCAGCGCCGGTTTCTCGTCGAGGGCGGGGTCGGCGTAGAGGGCGAGCAGCCGGCGCTCCATGCCGGCCACCTCGGCGGCCCGGGACGGCTTGGTGCGCAGCTCCCGTACGACCTCGTCGTGCGCGTAGTAGTACCGCAGGTAGTACGAGGGGACCACCCCCAGCCGGTCCAGGACGGCCCGGGGCAGCCGGAGGTCGGCGGCGATCGCGTCGCCGTGGCCGCGCAGCAGCGCGGGCAGGACGTCCTCGCCCCCGGGGCCGCCCCGGCGCACCGCGGTCTCCCAGGTGAGGTGGTTCAGGCCCACGTGGTCGAGGTGCAGCTCGGCGGGGCCGACGCCGAGACGCGCGGCGAACTTCCGCTGGAGCCCGATGGCGACGTTGCACAGCCCCACCGCCCGGTGCCCGGCTTCCAGCAGCGCCCGGGTGACGATGCCGACGGGGTTGGTGAAGTCGATGATCCAGGCGTCGGGGCCGGCGCGCCGGACCCGCTCGGCGATGTCGAGCACCACCGGGACGGTGCGCAGCGCCTTGGCGAGGCCGCCGGCGCCGGTGGTCTCCTGGCCGACGCAGCCGCACTCCAGCGGCCAGGTCTCGTCCCGCTGCCTGGCCGCCTGCCCGCCCACGCGCAGCTGGAGCAGCACCGCGTCGGCGCCGTCCACGGCCGCGTCCAGGTCCGACGTGGTGACGATCCGTCCCCCGTGCCCCTGACGGGCGAAGATCCGGCGGGCCAGACCGCCCACCAGCTCCAGCCGGTCCGCGGCCGGATCGACCAGCACCAGCTCCTGAACCGGCAGGGTGTCCCGCAACCGGGCGAACCCGTCGACGAGTTCGGGTGTGTAGGTCGAACCGCCGCCGACCACGGTGAGTTTCATGTCGCCAGACCTCTCAGCCCTCTGCTCCGGTGAGCGCGGCACCCCGGAAGGACGCCTCTTCCGGGCCAAGAGGACCACGGGACAGGCGGTACGGGGGAGGGCGGCGCCCGGAAGTTCCGGGCGCCGCCCTCCGGTCCGGCCTTTCCCCGTGCCGCCGTCGCCGGCTACTTCGTGGTGCTCGGCGGGGTGATCGGGGACGCCGCGATGGACTGCGGCGAGACGCTGCTCGCGTAGGCGGACGGGGGCGCGACGGCCGCCGACGGGTCGGGGCCCTCCATCTCCACCGGGGCCGTGGCGCCGCCGACGATGCGGATGCCGGCCGCGTCGAAGGCGCGCTTGACGCGCCAGCGCAGCTCGCGCTCCACGGTCAGGGACTTGCCGGGCATCGTCTTCGCCGAGACACGGACCACCATCGAGTCCAGCAGGACGGAGTCGAGGCCGAGGATCTCGATGGAGCTCCAGAGCAGCTCGTTCCAGGGGTCTTCCTTGGTCATCTTCTCGGTGACGGCGACGAGCGTGGACCTCACGTGGTCCAGGTCCTCGTCCGAGCGGACCGTGACGTCGACGTTGGCGGTCGCCCAGCCCTGGGAGAGGTTCCCGATGCGCTTGACCTCGCCGTTGCGGACGTACCAGATCTCGCCGTCGGCGCCGCGCAGCTTGGTCACCCGCAGGCCGACCTCGATGACCTCGCCGGTGGCGACGCCCGCGTCGATGGTGTCGCCGACGCCGTACTGGTCCTCGAGGATCATGAACACGCCGGAGAGGAAGTCCGTCACCAGGTTGCGGGCGCCGAAGCCGATCGCGACACCGGCGACACCGGCCGAGGCCAGCAGCGGGGCCAGGTTGATCTGGAAGGTGCCCAGGACCATCAGCGCGGCCGTGCCCACGATCATGAAGGACGCGACCGAGCGCAGCACCGAACCGATCGCCTGCGAGCGCTGGCGCCGCCGCTCGGCGTTGACCAGCAGTCCGCCGAGCCCGGGGCCGTCCACGGCGTCGCCGGTCCGCGACATCCGGTCGATGAGCTTGGTGATCGCCCGCCGCACGACCACTCTCAGGACGGTCGCGATCACCACGATGAGCAGGACCCTGAGCCCGATCGCGAGCCAGGTGGACCAGTTCTCCTCCACCCAGCCGGCGGCGTTGGTGGCGCTCTCGTGGGCGTCCTCGAGTGTGGGCACCATCGGGGTCCCGGAATCCGAGGGGGTCGGGGACGGCTCCTCGGCCAGGGGGACGGCGGACAGGGACACGGCGGGTACCTCCAGGTGGCACGGTCTGCCCCCGGTGCGGCGGTCGGGGTGCCACGAACTTCGGGGCTTGCATGTTTTCAAGGTCTGCTGGATTACGAAAAGGTCACCGGCTGGGCAGAATCACCACACTAACGGGGCATTGTGGGGGGACCTGCCCGATGAGTGGAGAAGAGACGGCCCTCACGTGCGACCGGTCGTGATCCCGCGGGCCGGGGGGCGGGGCGCCCGCGGGCCGGAGGGCGGTGTGGTCGAAAACACCTCCAGCCCGTTACCGGGACATGGTGGCGCCACGACCAGGCATGAGGAGAGACTGACTTACGGATCGTCCCGGCGCGAGCCACGCGCCGCCGGCGTACAAGGAGGCATCCGTGCCGCACGTCCTGGTTCTCAACGCGTCGTACGAGCCGCTCGGCGTCGTACCGCTCCGCCGCGCGCTCGTCCTCGTCCTCGAGAACAAGGCCGTGTGCCTCGAGGAGTCCGGCGACTACCTGCACAGCGCGACCGTCACAGTCCCCGCACCCAGCGTGGTCCGGCTCAAGCGATTCGTGCGGGTCCCCTACCGGGGGCCCGTTCCCCTCACCCGCCGGGCGCTCTTCGCCCGCGACGGGGGCCGGTGCATGTACTGCGGTGGCGTCGCAACCAGCGTCGACCACGTCATCCCGCGCAGCCGCGGGGGCAAGCACGTCTGGGACAACGTGGTGGCGTCCTGCCGCCGCTGCAACCACGTGAAGGCCGACCGACACCTGTTCGAGCTGGGCTGGCGCCTGCGCCACAAACCGGCCCCGCCCACCGGTCTGGCCTGGCGCATCATCGGCACCGGCCACCGCGACCCGTGCTGGCTCCCCTACCTCCAGCCCTACGGCGCGGCCGACGCGATGGCCCGCATCGACGGCCTCTCCCGCGCGGACGGGATATCCGCCTGACGGGGCCGGGCCGGGCTTCCGCGTACACGCTCCGCGTGCACGGTACGGGGGCCGGCCCTGGTACCGCGGGCGGGACGGTGCGGGCCTGGCCGGGCTGTGACGTCCTGGGTGGCCGGTATCCGGCGGGTGGCCCGGGTGGGCGGAGCTGCTGGAAGACGGAGGCACGACGGGTGCTGTCGGCCTGGACTGGCCGGGTGACCGCCGCATTCGACTGCTCCGACTCGCTGCCGCGCAGCCAGGAACGGGAGAACCTGATCACTGAAGGCGGCACGGGATGACGAAGCGCGGGCCTGGGGGGCGTCAGGGTTTCCAGGTGCGCAGGAACGACGTGATGCTGCCGACGGTACAGGTCGGACCGTTCAACTCGTGAGCGAGTGCGGCGAGCTGCTCACGGCTGGGGTTGACGGAAACGTTGCCGGCCTCGAGATACATGACGGCGCAGGCGACGGTCAGGTTCGAGCGTTCCAGCCGGTGTGCCCCAGGTGAGTTCGCGCTCCCCGATCGCGTCCGACGCGACGGCCACTCGGACACGGCGGGCTGCGGCCCGGATGGCGTCGGTGAGCACGGTGACGGTGGCAGACGGGGGCGGAGGTGTGGTGTTGCCGTCGGGGCCGTCGGGGCCGTCGGGGCCGTCGAGCCGGATGACGGCGTGGAAGTGGACCAGGCCGCGTTTTTGGTACTCGGCGACCTTGGCGTACGAGAGCGTGGCGTGGTGGCGCAGGGTCCGCTGCGTCAGTCCGGCGGCCTTGGCGATCTCCCGTCGCAGGTGGGTGGTGAAGCGTGCCCACAGGGCCGGGGCGTGCGCGTTCCACAGGACCGCGCCGGTGTAGTCGTGGCCATGGCCCTGCTGAGGCAGGACGGGTGGGCGGTCTCCCGCCCCGGCAAGGGCGCCTTCGTCGCCCCCCACAGCCACGCCGCCGACGATGCTGATGACCTCGGCGGGCCGGAGGCAACCGCACCCGTCGGCGGGACGGCGGCCCGCGTCGAGGTGTTGGAACGTGCGCTGATCGAGGCCGCTCAGCAGCTTGCCGACCTTCGTGGCCGCGTCGAGGCACTGGAGTCGGGCGACGGCAAGCGGGGCCACTGACCCGCCGTGCCGGGACGCTGGTCAGGGCGGTGCGTTCAGATTTTCTCTACGAGGTTCGAGGTTCAAGGCGGGCCCCGCCCGTAGAGCTGGCCGCCGTCGCCGACAAGCCCGCCGTTCACTCGGGAGGGCAGCGCGGCAGATGTCGAGCCACCCATGTAGCCGGGGCGTGATCCAGGACTGCGAGGTGAGCGGCAACCGGCCAGACCGCCGGGCTGACCGGAGCTGGGCTCCTGACGGAGCAAGTTGTCGCCTACGACCGTCCTACGGCCGGATCGCAGGCACAGGGCCGACCAGGGGCCGACCCTTCACGTCCGTCGCGCAGGCTCACCGGGGGCGGCGGCCTGCCCCGCCCCCGGCGGGGAGCGATGCCCCCGGCGGCCCGTCGTCGGCAGACCCCTCCCCGTCCAGCCTCCGCGCCGCCGGACCGGCAAGCGCACCGACCCCGCCTCTCCGCCCGAGGGCGGCCTGCCGGCGAACGGGTCGCCGGGGGGAAGCGTCGGACAGGACACCGGTCCAAGACCATGCCGACCTCTGCGCGATCGGGCACGTCAGCGCGGCGGCCCGGCTACGGCAGCAGAGTGAATGCAGGGAGGTGACTCGGGCGCACCACGCTGAAGTGGCGGCGGTCCAGGGTGGCGATGTTGACCGCGCGGTACTTCTCGGCGACCGCGACGACGAAGGCGTCGGCGGTGCCCAGGGGCAGGCTCGCGTACTGCTCGACCAGGTCGGCGGCCCGGCTGACCTCGGAGGAGGTCACGGGCACCAGTTCATAGACGCCGTCCGCGACGTCGCGCAGGAAATCGGCCTCCGCCTTGGCCCCGGCACGACTGGCGAGCATGTAACCGATCTCGGTCAGCAGTGGGGCGGGCAGCAGGAGCGGGCCGGGGAAGTTCTGGAGCAGGTCGACGCACTGCAGGTGGTAGTCGTCCTTGCGGTTGGCGGCCGCCACCACGGGGCCCGTGTCGATGACGATCACGCGCTCCGGGGCTCCTCACTGGCCCAGGCGTCGCGGACGATCTCCTTGGAGCGGACCGCGAGGTCGGGTTCGCCGTCGAAGACGCCGGTCGTGCGGAACCGGCGGCGGGGGCGCTCGCCGCGCTCCACTTCCGCCCACTGCCGCAGCAGCTCCATGGCGTCGGGCAGCCGGTCCTCCGGCACCGCGTCGAGCAGCCGGTGTGCTTCCTCGCGTACGGTCATGCGCTCAGTGTAGGGTCCGCAGCCGCCGTCGGCCCAGGAGTTGCCGGACCGCCCTGCTGCTTCGTGGTGGTCTGCACCTCTGACGGCAGCGCTGACGGCAACAAACACGGACGCCAGGGCACAGCCACGGACGCCAGCGGAGCACGAAACGTCAAGTATTTCTCTTTCACGGAAAAAGGGGCTGCGGAATATTCTCGCAGGGCGTATGCGGCCTATCCGAAGGAAGGTCCGTATACCATGATTCGCACCACCGTTAAGGTTGCAGATCTGCCCGAGGGTGCCCGCATGGCATACACTGCCGATGTGATTGATGGCGGAGTTGCTCTCAATAATAGTGAATTGAAGATCCTTGGGAGGCCTTCAATTGTGACCGGCTTGAGCTGCGGATGAGGTACGTAGTTGCGGCATCCACTGTACGAATCGTGGAGGCATGCAGGGAAGCCTTGCGCGGCCTGTCGGGAGTTGAGTTCCGGGTAGGATCAGTTCCTGAGGCCGGAGTGGACTGTGGTGCTGCGATCTTGAGCTTCCCGCTTGCTCATGAACGCTATGGTGGAACCCCGCGCATTGGGGTTGCGCAGGCCCTGGTGAACACGCGAGGGGATGGCGCGCCAAGCATAATCATGGCACCCCCTCCCGCTCCTCCGCAAACCTTGGCGAGTAGTGGTAGAGATTCCGAGATCGAGAGGCACGTATTCCATGTCCTCGACTCGTGCGTAGCTGAGTTTTTGAAAGCCTTTCCTGGGTGTGAGGAAAGCTCGAAAATCCTCGTGCACCTGGAGGCAGCTGGGATTGATCGCAGGGATCTTACTGCACCTCTCAAGGGGATTCTGAAATTCCTATCGCAGACGCGGCCCGTCATAGGTGAATAAGGCGCCAGAGGTCCCACCGGAACCCTTCCGGTGGGACCTCTTGAGCATCTTGACGGCAACGGTTGACGGCAACGTCAGCGGACGGGGGCTGCGCAGAGCGGCGAGTCGTCGCCGTCGTCGGGCTGACTTGCTGTCTCGGCGGGGGTGCGGAGGGCGCTACTGAGGAGGTCGATGGCGTCGCGCTGGAGGCGGAGTCGGACGTGGGCGTAGACGGTGGCGGTGACACCGATGTGGGTGTGGCCGAGGAGTTCCTTGATCACGACGAGTTCGACGCCCTGTTCCAGGAGCAGGGTCGCGGTCGAGTGCCTGAGGTCGTGGAAGCGGATGCGGCGGAGGCCGGCCTTGCGGAGGAGCGTGGTGAAGGCGCGGGTGAGGTTGGTCGGGTCGATCGATCCGCCCTGCGCAGTGGTGGAGACGTGTCCGTTGGGCTGCCACGCGGTGCCTGCTGCCTCGCGTTCGCGCTGCTGCTGTTCGTGGTGGCGCTTCAGCGACTGGACGCAGCGGGCGGGGAGAGCGATGCGGCGCTCGGAGGCCCGGGTCTTGGTGGGCAGCGCGGTCAGCCCGCCTGCGCTGGTGCGCTGGAGTGTGCGGCGGGTGGCGGCGGTGCCCGCGCCGAGGTCGAGGTCTTCCCAGGGCAGTCCGAGGAGCTCGCCCTTGCGGAGTCCGGTGTGGAGGGCGATTTCGAACAGCGCGTGCAACCGGTGTCCGCGCGTGGCCGCGAGGAACTGGCGGGCCTCGTCGGCGGTGAGGGGTTCGAAGCGCCGGGGCCGTGGTGTGCCGGTGCGGACATTGCGGGCTACGTTGCGCGGGATCTCCTCTTCACGGACGGCGTGCTCCAGGGCGGACTTGAGCACGGAGTGGATGTAGGTGAGCGTCAGCGGGGAGAGCAGCCTGTGGCAGCACTGGCCGGCGGCGCAACAGCGGGGCTCATCACGCCTGGCGTCGATGCCGCGCGTGCAGCACTGGCAGATGGTGCGGAGCTGGTTGAACCAGGTGCGGACGTCCTTCGCGGTGAGCTTGGCCAGCTTCTTCTTGCCGAGGCCGGGGACGAGGTAGCGGTTGACGCAGGAGGTGTAGCGAGTGTGGGTGTTCTCGCGCAGGTGGTGGACGGCGACAGCGTCGAGCCAGTACGCCAGGTACGCGGCCACGCTGCCCTGCGCGGAGGGGACGGGACGGGGAGGCCACGGTTGCTGGCGGCGATCTTCTCGGTGAGCTTGGCCAGGGCTTCCTTGCGGGTGGTGCCGTAGACGCGCACGCGCTTGCGGGTGTTGCCGGGTGCGAGGGACGTATCCGGCGGCTCCCCAGCGGCCGTCCTTGCGCTGGTAGACGGTCCCGTCGCCGTTGGTGCGCACACGGCGGGAGGCGGGGGTGTCGCGGGGCGGGTTCATCAGGCGGCGGCTTCCTGTTCGAGGCGGGCGCGGATGAAGTCGGTGAGGGAGTGGGCGGGGATGCGGCGGGCGCGGCCGAGGGTGATCGAGGCGAGCTGCCCGGTGCGGAGCAGGTCGTAGACGGCGGAGCGGCCGAGCTGGAGGCGGGCCATCACCTGGGGCACCGTCAGCAGGTCCAGTGCCGGGTCCAGTGCCGGGGCCGGGGCCGGTTCCGCGTGGAGGACGGCGAGCGGGGGCGAGGTCATCAGCAGCCCCCTTCGGCCGCGAACGCCGTTCCGGTTCCTTGCGACGCCAGACGCCAGACGCCAGACGCCAGCGGCGAGGAGGGCCGGGCCGGGGCTGTAACCCGAGCCGAGGTAGTCCCAGTGGCCGACGACGAGTGTGGTCGTCGGGTCGTGCTCGGGCAGGCCGGAGTGGATGCGGGCCTGTTCGGTGCGGCGGGCGTCGCGCAGCGCGCCGAGGGTGGTGGAGTAGCTGCGGGACTTGGTGGAGAAGTGGCCGCGGAAGCCGAGCATGTGCGCCCGCTTCCAGAGATTGAGGTGGGTGAACTCCGGCAGCCTGCCCAGATCCCAGCAGGTGCGGATCATCTGCCGCACGTGCCGGGCGACGGAAAGTCGGGGCAAGCGGGGTCGGCCTCGGCGCAAGCCCCGGGCGCTCTACGCCGACCGCGGCTACGACCACGACATTTACCACCGTCGGCTGCGCGAACGCGGTGTCGTCCCCAAGATCGCCCGGCACGGACAGTCACACGGTTCGGGCATGGGCCGCGTTCGGTGGGTCGGCGAGTCCGCCATTGTCTGATTCCACGGCCTCCGCCGCCTACGGACCCGCTGGTAAGCCCGAGACGACATGCACGACGCCTTCCTTCGGCTTGCCCACTGCATGACCCTCGCCCGCAAGAACCCAGCACCCTGAAGGGATTTTTTAGGCGATCCCTTCCGTTCCTGTGAGGATTTGGCGGGGCACGGGGACGTCCCACTCGGCATACACCGTCTTGCCCACGGTCCGTGGTTCCCAGCCCCACCGTGTGGACAGCGCGTCGACCAGCAGGAGTCCGCGTCCGAACTGGTCGGCGGTGCTTCCGGTCGGGCGCGGGTGCGGTAGCCGCTCGCCACGCGGGTCGCTCACTTCCACGCGCAGAGTGTTCCGGCCGAGGGCGATGTGTACGCGGACGAACCGGCCTCGGACGCTGCCGTGCAGCAGGGCGTTGGTCATCAGCTCCGACACGACGAGGGCGACGTCTCCGGCCAGGTCCGGCTGCCCCCATTCGGTGACGAGCCGGGCCGCTCTGCGCCGGGCGAGCGGGACGCTGCGCTGGGTGGGGGTGTAGGCGAGGAGGTCCTCCTGGAGGACCGGTTCGGGCGTGGAGCCGGGCTCGGGTGCGGCACAGGGCTCGGGTACGGGCATGGGGGGGCGCGCCTCCTGGTACGGGCGGCGGTGGCTCTGCCGCGCCTGTGCGAGGGCAGGGCGGTGCACTTCCGCCGAGGGCGGGGCCGCACGGGGAGCGGCCGGGTGCTGAACGTAGCGAGTCGGTCGCACTGAGTGAAACTGAATCGGAGACAATTGTCTCCGCGATTCCCTGTGTCGAGTTGATTCCGGCGCCATGTGGGGGTGAAGCGAACTGCGCAACTGGGTAACCGGTCGTCAACTGTCCTGGGCCGCAGGCTTGGTGGGGAGCTCCTCCGTCTGAGGGACGCGGCGGCCAGGACTCAGCAACAGGCCGCTGAGGTCATCAGCGCCACCAACTCCAAGATCGTCAAAATGGAACGCGGTTGGGTGCCGATGCGTGATCCGGACATCCGTGCGCTGTGCGAGTTCTACGGCCTGACGGACCAGAAGGCGGTGGTCCAGTTGCTGGAACTCGCCAGGCTGGACCGTGAGAGGCGCAAGGCGAAGGGATGGTGGCAGGACTCACCGCACCCGGGTGCGCTGACCGAGTACATCGCCATGGAGGACGCCGCGAGTCGGGTGCGTACCTGGCAGCTTTCGCTGGTGCCGGGACTGTTCCAGACGCCCGAGTACGCACGGTCGCTGGCGGTCAGCGAAGGAGTCGGCTCTTGGGAGGACCCTGCGGAGATCGAGCGGATCGTGGACATCCGGATGCGCAGGCAGGACCGTCCGGTGGGGGAACACTCGCTCGACGTGTACGCCGTGGTCTGGGAGGCGGCGCTGCGACAGCTGATCGGTGGCTCCTCGACGATGCGCCGACAGCTGGAACGTCTTCTGGAGGTGGCCGAACTCGGGAACGTCCGGCTTCAAGTCCTTCCGTTCCACGCAGGAGGACACCCGTGCATCACGGGCCCGTTCACCATCCTGTCGTTCGACGAGACCGAGGCGGTGGACGTGGTCCAGGCCGACACCATCGCCTCCAGCGTGTGGGTGGAGAACGAGGCGGCGAGCAACGAGTACAACGACCTCTTCGACCGCACGGCCCGGCGGAGCCTTGCGCCTCGTGACTCCGTCCGGCTCATCGACACCATCCGACAGGAGATGTGACCGGTGCCCGAATTCGACTTCGTGAAGTCCAGTTACAGCAACACCTCCGGCGAATGCGTGGAGGTCGCCCTCGACGCCCCCCACGCCGTGGCCGTGAGGGACTCCAAGGACCCCGACGGTCCAATACTGTGCCTCACCGCGGCGACTTGGGCGGAATTCACCGCGTCGCTGGGCTGACTGCAGCAGCGGTCTTGGCCTGCGTCAAGCACGACGGCACGGCGGCCATGCCCCGGTCCCCGGCGGACCTCCGTTCCCCGGTTCCGGCGCATGGCCGTCGCGCCGCCGCTCAGGCGTACCGCAGTCGGGACGGGTCGGCCGAGCGGCTCAGCAGGGGGAGGGCCGTTGCCGAGGCCAGGAGGCAGGCGGTGTAGGCCGCCGGGGGGACCAGCAGGGCAGTCCATGGCAGGGACGGTGCGTTCGCCATCATCGTGCCGTAGCCGTAGCCGTAGCCGTAGCCGTAGCCGGTGCCGAACGCCAGGCCGCCGACGCCTGCGAGGAGCAGGGCCGGTGCCAGGGGCAGTGCGGTTTCCAGGAGCAGTGCCCGGTGCAGTACCGGGCGCGGCACGCCGGCGGCCGTCTGTGCGGC
>NZ_JBHXQZ010000109.1:0-24857 GCF_042717095.1 Streptomyces sp. NPDC058632
CTCACCGACAGTGAGCCGGGCCGCGGCGCGTCTGTGTGTCCGTGTCCCCGGCCGGCGCGCGAGTGCGTGGGGGCGAGTTCGCGCGACGCCCGGGCCGGTTCGCCCGTGACGGTCCGGCGGGCGGCGCGACCGCCCTGCCCGCGTCGCCCTTCACTCAACCGTGACCTTCCGGGCCCCGCGTTCCGGCGGCCCCCACGGTGTTCGGTCCGTCGGCCGGACCGCGTGGACCTGGGTGTTTGCGCCCGCGCCCGTCGAAAGGGCGCGGGCCGTCGCGGGCGGCGTCAGGCCGGTGCGCCCATCAATTCCTGTCCGAATCATTGACGCGCCCGTGGCTCCTCCGTACTTTGTGCCAGCAAGCGCTTACTTGAAACGATTCATGAGGCGGACGCGACGTCGCGAGGAGGCTCGTATGCAGCAGGGCGGGAATTCGGAGGGGCGGGTCGCGAGGCGGGCCGGTAGGCGCACGGTCCTCAAGGCGGCGGGGGCCTCACTGGCCGTCGCGGGGCTGGGCGCCACGGCCACCGCGTGCGGCGGCGGAAGCGGATCGAGTGACGGAACGGTGACGCTCCGCTACTCCTGGTGGGGTGCCGAGGACCGGGCGGAGCGCATCAACAAGACCATCGCGCTCTTCGAGAAGAAGTATCCGAAGATCAAGATCAAGACCGACTTCCAGCCGTACACCGACTTCTGGAAGAAGTTCAACACGCAGGCTTCCGGGGGGAATCCGCCGGACGTGTTCCAGAATGCCATCGGATTCCTGCGTAAATACGACGCGAAGAACGTGCTGCTCGATCTCAGTGAGCAGGTGAAGGCGGGCCACCTCTCCATGGAGGGATTCCGGGCGGGCCTGGAGAAGTTCGGCGAGGTCGACGGCAAGCTCCTCGGCGTGCCCGTGGGGTCGAACTCGCTGGCCCTGGTCATCGACAAGCCCGTCTACACCCGGGCCGGCGTCAAGCCCGAACAGGGCTGGACCTGGGACGACTTCGACGAGGCGATGGCGAGGATCCGCGACAAGGCGGGCCGGGCCGGGGACAGCGGCATGTACGGCGTCATGTACCTCTACGACCTGTATCTGCGGCAGAACGGCAAGGCCTTCTTCACCGAGGACGGCCTGGGCTTCACCGAGGCGGATCTGACCCAGTGGTGGACCAAGGCCGAGAAGGGTGTCAGGACCGGCCTGTTCGCCGACCCGAAGAAGGTCGCCCAGATCAAGCCCAAGTCGGCGCTCTCCGCCGAACTCGCCGGAAGCGAGTTCACCTGGGACAACTTCACCGTCCGCTACACCTCCGAGGGCAAGAGCGAGTACGGCCTCGCGCCCATCCCCACCACGGACGGCAAGAAGACCGGCCAGTACCTCGGCTCCCTGATGCTCAGCGCCTCCAAGCGCACCCAGCATCCCAAGGAGGTCGCCCAGTTCATCGACTTCATGGTGCACGACCCCGAGGTCGCCAAGATCATGGGCTATGACCGCGGTGTGCCCACGACGCAGGCCCAGTACGACGCGTACCAGCCGACCGACCCGGTCAACAAGGCGATCGCCGCGTACGAGGAGTCCCTCGTCGAGGCGGGCGTCCTGGAACCGATCACCCCGCACCCGAACGGCGCCGACATCTGCGAGGCCGCCTTCCTGCGCATCGGCGAGGAGCTGGGCCTGGGCAAGCGCTCCGTGGCGGACGCCGTCAAGCAGTTCTTCACCGAGTCGAAGACGGCTCTCGCCGGCTGATGGGAAGCACCGTGACACACGCCCCTGCGACGGAGGACCTCACCCGGGACTCCGAGCCGCGGCACGGTCCGGTGACGTCCCCGCGCCCCGCCGCCCTCAAGCGGCGGGGCCGCCGGGAGAACCTGGCCGGCTACCTCTTCATGTCCCCCTGGATCGCCGGGTTCCTGCTGCTGACGGCAGGCCCGATGATCGCCTCCCTGTACTTCGCGTTCACCGACTACAACCTGTTCGACGCCCCCAGGTGGATCGGCCTGGACAACTTCTCCGAGATGTTCGCCGACCCCCGCTGGCGCCACTCGGTGCAGGTCACGCTCTGGTACGTGGCCGTCGGTACGCCGATCAAACTGATCGCGGCGCTCGGGGTGGCGCTGCTGCTGGCCCAGAAACGGCGCGGACAGGCCTTCTACCGGGCCGCCTTCTACGCGCCGTCGCTGATCGGGGCGAGCGTCTCCGTCGCCATCGTGTGGAAGGCGATCTTCTCCGACGACGCGATCGTCGACCGCGCGCAGAAGATTTTCGGGATCGACGTCGGCGGCTGGACCGGTGACCCGGACCTGATCATCTACAGCCTGGTGGCGCTCACCGTCTGGCAGTTCGGTGCCCCCATGGTCATCTTCCTGGCCGGCCTGAAGCAGGTGCCGCGCGAGCTGTACGAGGCGGCGGACGTCGACGGAGCGGGCAGGCTCCGGCAGTTCTGGAACATCACCCTGCCGATGATCTCCCCGGTCCTCTTCTTCAACGTTCTGCTGGAGACCATCCACTCCTTCCAGATCTTCAGCTCGGCCTACATCGTCGGCGGCGGCGCCGGAGGCAACGCGTGCGGTCCCGCGGACGGGACCATGGTCTATACCTGTTATCTGTACGTCCAGGGTTTCGAGAACAGCCGGATGGGCCTGGCCTCCGCCATGGCGTGGATGCTGCTGGTCGCGGTCGCCCTGGTCACCGCGGTGCTCTTCTGGTCCCAGAAGCGCTGGGTGCACTACGAGGAGGGCGGCCGATGAGCTCCCCCGATCTCTCGACTTCGCTCGGGCAGGGGGCGCCCCCATCGGCCCCCGACGTCACACCGGCCCGGTCCACCAGGGCGGGTGCCCTGCGGCGCAGGCTGCCCGGCTCGCTCGCCTGGCACATCGGGTCACTGGCGATCCTCGCGGTGCTCCTCTATCCGGTGATCTGGGTCATCGGCGGCTCCTTCAAGAGCAGCGAGGACATCGTCGGCAGCCTGGACCTCTTCCCGGCCGACCCGATCACCTCGAACTACACGAGCCTCGCCGACGGCATCGCGGACATCCCGATCTCCACGTTCTTCTTCAACTCGCTCTTCCTCGCGGTGGGTTCCGTGATCGGGATCGTGGTGTCCTGCTCACTGACCGCCTACGCCTTCGCGAAGATCAGGTTCGCCGGCCGCAATCTGCTCTTCACTCTGATGATCGGCACCCTGCTGCTGCCGTACCACGTCCTGCTGATCCCGCAGTACGTGCTCTTCCGCAACATGGACATGATCAACACGTACACCCCGCTCCTGCTGGGGAAGTACCTGGCCACGGAGGCGTTCTTCGTCTTCCTGATGGTGCAGTTCATGCGCAACCTGCCGAGGGAACTCGACGAGGCGGCCCGGCTCGACGGCTGCGGGCACTTCCGCATCTACTGGTCGATCGTGCTCCCGCTGTGCCGGCCGGCCCTGATCACCAGTGCCATCTTCACCTTCATCAACGCCTGGAACGACTTCATGGGCCCGTTGATCTACCTCAACGAGCCCGGCAAGTACACCGTCTCGCTCGGGCTGAAGATGTTCGTCGACCAGGAAGCGCTGGCGAACTACGGCGGCATGATCGCCATGTCCCTGGTGGCGCTGCTGCCGGTGCTGGCCTTCTTCCTGGCCTTCCAGCGCTATCTCATCGACGGCATGGCCACGTCCGGCCTGAAGGGCTGAGGTGAACCGATCATGACCGAGGCGCACGCCGAGGCCCGTGCCGCACGCGGCGAGTCACCGCTCGCCGGGAAGTTCGCCCTGTTCGCCGAGTGCCTGCTCACCGGGGTGTGGATCGCGCTGGCCTCGCTGCCGCTGGTCACCTACCCCGCGGCGTTCGCGGCCGGGTCCCGGCACCTCGGACGGCACCTCACCCACGAGCGCGGCGGACTGCGGGAGTTCGCGGCCGACTTCCGGTCGGCGCTGCGCGGCGGGTGGCAGGTCGGACTCGCCGGGTGGGCCGCCCTCGCCGTGGTCTGGGTGGACGTACGGGCCGTACGCGCCGGGCTGCCCGGCGGTGAACTCGTGGGCGCCGTCGGTGTGCTCGCCCTGATCGCGGTGGTCGTCGCCGGGCTGCGCGCGGCGGCGTCCTGGCGACCCGGGGACTCCTGGCGGGCGCTGCTCGCCGGGGCCGGCCACCGCACCGTGCTCGACCCCGCCGGATCCTTCCTGGTCGTCGGCGGGCTGGCCGTGGTGGTCTGTTCCGCCTGGTTCAGCGCGCCGCTCGCCCTGCCCGTCCTCGGCGCGGTCGCGGCGGCCGCCGTCGCCGTGGAGGAGCGCTACCGGCACCGCTGACGGGCGGTGCCTTCCTCACCAGGGCCGGCGCCCCGGCGCCGCGCCTCTGCCTGTCATGCCCTTGACATCACCTTGCATCCCGCACGGAAAGGAAAGGCCATGTCCCCCATCCCCCGCAGGTCCCTCCTGAAGGCAGCCGCCGTCGCAGGCGCCGCCGCCCAGTTCAGCTGGGCCCTCGGCAGCCGAGACGCCGTCGCCGCGCCGAGAGCCGAGACCGCCGCCGACGACCCCGTGACCCTGGACTGGCTCGAGGACGGCGGTCTGGGCGCGGCGCCCGGGTCCACCGTCGGCGTGCCCTGGCCCAAGGGCGCCCACCAGGACGACCGGACCTTCGCGCTGACCGACGCGGACGGCAGGGCCGTGCCCGTACAGTCCTGGCCCCTCGCCTACTGGCCCGACGGTTCCCTGAAGTGGACCGCGCACGCCGTGAGCTCCGGCACCGGCAAGCTCACCCTGACCACCGGCACCCCCGAGGTGCCCGAGAAGAAGGTCACCGTCGACCGGCGCGGCGGCACCATCGACATCTCCACCGGCGTCATCACCGCGAAGATCTCCAAGTCCGGCGCCACCGTCATCAGGTCCGTCACCCGCGGCTCCACCGAGATCGCCCGGAACGGGCGCCTCGTCCTGCTGCGCCAGCCCGAGTCCGAGGACGGCGACCAGACCACCGTCAGGACCGAGCGCTTCGACGGCGCCATCGACGACGTCACCGTCGAACAGGAAGGGCCGGTCCGCGCCGTCGTCCGCGTCGACGGCAAACACCGCAAGGGCCGCCGCGGTTGGCTGCCCTTCTCCATCCGCCTCTACTTCTACGCGGGCGCCGACTCCTTCCGCATGGTGCACACCATCACCTACGACGGCACCCAGGAACCCGGCAGGGCGAGCGGCGACTTCATCCGCGGCATCGGCGTCCGCTTCACCGTGCCCCTGCGCGACGAGTCCTACGACCGCCACATCCGCATCGGCGGCGAGGGCACAGGCCTGCTGCGCGAGGCCGTCAAGGGCATCACCGGACTGCGCCGGGACCCGGGTGCCGCCGTGCAGGCCGCCCAGTTCGCCGGCGAGAAGCTCCCCGACCCCGCCACCTGGGACCAGCGGGTCACCACCCGCCTGCAGTACATCCCCGAATGGGGCGACTACACCCTCTCCCAGCTCTCCGCCGACGGCTTCGCCCTGCGCAAGCGCACCAAGAAGGGCTACGGCTGGATCCCGGCAGGCGGCGGCCGGCGCGCCTCCGGCTTCGGCTACGTCGGCGGAGTCAGCGGAGGACTCTCCTTCGGCCTGCGCGACTTCTGGGAGAAGCACCCCGCCCAGCTCGACATCCGCGACGCCCA
This sequence comes from Streptomyces sp. NPDC058632, assembly GCF_042717095.1. Classification (NCBI taxonomy): domain Bacteria; kingdom Bacillati; phylum Actinomycetota; class Actinomycetes; order Kitasatosporales; family Streptomycetaceae; genus Streptomyces; species Streptomyces sp. NPDC058632. The sequence goes on from NZ_JBHXQZ010000109.1 coordinate 5,600, forward strand.
CACCGACGCGGCCGAGGTCACCCTCTGGCTCTGGTCGCCCGAGGCGCAGCCCATGGACCTGCGCTTCTACCACGACGGCATGGGCCAGGACACCTTCCCCGAACAGCTCGAAGGCCTCAACATCACCTACGAGGACTACGAGCCCGAGTTCGGCACCCCCTACGGCATCGCCCGCACCTCCGAACTCCTCTTCTGGGCCAACGAGTCGACCCCGAGCGCCGAGGAACTCGCACAACAGGTCGAGGCCGTCCGCGTCCTCCCGCAGCTCGCCGCACCTCCGGGACAGCTCATCGGCGCCAAGGTGTTCGGCCCCGGCCTCTTCTCCGCACCCGACCGTTCCACCCCGGCGAAGGCGAAGATCGAGGACCACCTCGACTTCCTCTTCACCTACTACAAGGACCAGGTGGAGATGCGCCGCTGGTACGGCTTCTGGGACTACGGCGACATCATGCACACCTACGACACCGCCCGGCACCAGTGGCGCTACGACGTCGGCGGCTACGCCTGGGACAACTCCGAACTCTCACCGGACCTCTGGCTCTGGTACGCCTATCTCAGGAGCGGCCGCGCCGACATCTTCCGCTTCGCCGAGGCGATGACCCGGCACACCGGCGAGGTCGACGTCTACCACCTGGGCCAGTGGGCCGGCCTCGGCACCCGGCACGGCGTCCAGCACTGGGCCGACAGCGCCAAGCAGCAGCGCATCGCCAACACCACCTACCGGCGCTACTACTACTTCCTCACCGCCGACGAACGCGTCGGCGACCTCATGCACGCCAACGTCGACTCCGACGAGACCTTCCTCGTCCTCGACCCCATCCGCAAGATCCGCACCGAGCCGTACACCCCCGACCGGCACGCCCTGTCCATCGGCTTCGGCACCGACTGGAGCGGCCTGGTCTCGGCCTGGCTCACCGAATGGGAACGCCGGGGCCCGAAGTGGGAGAAGGCCAGGGCGCGCGTCCTGTCCACCATGGAGACCATCGCCGCCCAGCCCAACGGATTCGTCCAGGGCACCGGACTGTACGACCTGGACACCGGCAAGTTCGCGATCGCCGAGGAACCCGTGGTCGGCGTCTCCCACCTCTCGGCCGTCTTCGGCCTGAACGAACTGTGCGCCGAACTCATCGACCTCGTCGACATGCCGGCCTTCAACGAGGCGTACTACGACTACTGCCGCTACTTCAACGCGAGCAGGACGGAACAGGCGGCCCGCTACGGCTCCCACTTCGGCAGCCTGATCCTCTTCCAGGGCCATTCCCGCCTCGACGCCTACGCCGCCGTGCAGACCGGCGACGACCAACTCGCCGACCGGGCCTGGGACAAGTTCTACAACTCCGACGGCTACAGGGAATCCGCCCCCTGGAAGACCGAGAAGGTGACCGGCCCCACCGCCCTGGTCGCCGGCAGCGAGGCCACCTGGGTGTCCACCAACGACACCGCGCTCTACGGCCTCGCCGCCATCGAGAACCTCGCCCTGCTGGGCGACCGGATGCCGTAGGAGGCGGTAAGAGGCCGTAGGAGACCGTACGCCCCGGGCGCGGACGGGCACACTCCCTCCATGGACCGCAACCATTACCGCTTCCGCAGTCTGTGGAGCCTGCCCGCGCCCGCCGGGCCGGTGTACCGAGCCCTGGAGCGCGTCGAGGACTATCCCCGCTGGTGGCCGCAGGTGCGTGAGGTCACCAGGCTCGACGCCACCGGCGGGGCCGTCCGGATCCGCTCCGTACTGCCCTTCGACCTGAGGACGACCCTGCGCGAGACACGGCGCGATGCCGCGGCCGACATCCTCGAAGTACGTCTGTCGGGGGATCTCGAAGGATGGGCCCGCTGGACCGTCACACCCGCCGGCCCCGCCGGCACACTCGCCCGCTACGACCAGGAGGTCGACGTCCGCAAGCCCCTCCTGCGCCGCCTCGCCGTGCCCGGACGCCCCCTCTTCTGCGCGAACCACGCCCTGATGATGCGCTCCGGGCGGCGCGGACTGGCCGCGTACCTCCAAGCGGTTTGAACCGAGCCCGCCCGGCCCTGTATCGTTCGGTCCGTTCCCGGGCGATTAGCTCAGTGGGAGAGCGCTTCGTTCACACCGAAGAGGTCACTGGTTCGAACCCAGTATCGCCCACCGGGAAAGCCGGTCCGCCCCAGGCGGACCGGCTTCTTCGCGCTCGGAGCCACATGCCCGGAAGGAACCCCCACGCTGCTGACCGCAGTTCGGGCGCGGGTCCGGGCCGGCCGGCTCCGGGGTGCCGCTGCGGGCGAACCAGGCATGAAGGCCCCGGACCTGGCCCGCGTGCCGCACCGCCCGCAGGGTGGGGAGCTCGCCGGGGGACAGGCGCTCCGGACGGAACACGAAGCGGCGGCCCACTGCGCGGGTGACCCCCGGCGGCGCCACCGCGTCGCGGAAACCGCGGTCCTCCCCGGCGAGGCCCGCGGCGCCGACGACGATCACCGGGACGGCACGAGGGACGCGGGCGGGGACGGTGGCGGATACGGCCACGGGCAATGATTTCGACCCGCACCGGTCCGGGTCGGTACGATCGCACCCGTGCGTGCGCTCAGGTATGGCGCCGCAGCCCAGCCTTCAGTCAGGAGAGACCGGTGTCAGACGTCCGTGTGATCATCCAGCGGGATTCCGAGCGGGAAGAACGCGTGGTGACGACGGGCACCACGGCCGCCGAGCTCTTCGCCGGCGAGCGCGCGGTCGTCGCCGCGCGCGTGGCCGGTGAGCTCAAGGACCTCGCCCACGAGGTCGGGGACGGCGACACCGTCGAAGCCGTCGAGATCTCCTCCCCGGACGGTCTCGACATCCTCCGCCACTCCACCGCGCACGTCATGGCCCAGGCCGTGCAGGAGCTGTTTCCCGAGGCCAAGCTGGGCATCGGCCCGCCGGTCAAGGACGGCTTCTACTACGACTTCGACGTGGAGAAGCCGTTCACGCCCGAGGACCTCAAGGCCGTCGAGAAGCGCATGCAGGAGATCCAGAAGCGCGGCCAGCGCTTCTCGCGTCGCGTGGTGACCGACGACGCCGCCCGCGAGGAGCTCGCCGACGAGCCGTACAAGCTCGAGCTGATCGGCCTCAAGGGCTCCGCCTCGCACGACGACGGCGCGGACGTCGAGGTCGGTGCGGGCGAGCTGACGATCTACGACAACCTCGACGCCAAGACCGGCGAGCTGTGCTGGCGGGATCTCTGCCGTGGCCCGCATCTGCCGACGACCCGGAACATCCCGGCGTTCAAGCTGATGCGCAACGCGTCGGCGTACTGGCGCGGCAGTGAGAAGAACAAGCAGCTCCAGCGCATCTACGGCACCGCCTGGCCGACCAAGGACGAGCTGAAGGCTCACCTGGAGTTCCTCGCCGAGGCCGAGAAGCGCGACCACCGCAAGCTCGGCAGCGAGCTCGACCTGTTCTCCGTCCCGGAGCAGATCGGCTCCGGCCTCGCCGTCTTCCACCCCAAGGGCGGCATCATCCGCCGGGTCATGGAGGACTACTCGCGGCGCCGCCACGAGGAGGAGGGCTACGAGTTCGTCTACACCCCGCACGCGACGAAGGGGAAGCTCTTCGAGACCTCGGGCCACCTGGACTGGTATGCCGACGGCATGTACCCGCCCATGCAGCTCGACGAGGGCGTGGACTACTACCTCAAGCCCATGAACTGCCCGATGCACAACCTGATCTTCGACGCGCGCGGCCGGTCGTACCGTGAACTGCCCCTGAGGTTCTTCGAGTTCGGGACCGTGTACCGCTACGAGAAGTCGGGCGTCGTGCACGGCCTGACCCGCGCCCGCGGCTTCACCCAGGACGACGCGCACATCTACTGCACCCGCGAGCAGATGGCGGAGGAGCTCGACAGGACGCTCACCTTCGTGCTCGGCCTGCTGCGCGACTACGGCCTGACCGACTTCTACCTGGAGCTGTCCACCAAGGATCCCGAAAAGTTCGTCGGCACCGACGAGGCATGGGAAGAGGCCACCGAGACGCTGCGCCAGGTCGCCGAGAAGCAGGGCCTGCCCCTGGTCCCGGACCCGGGCGGCGCCGCCTTCTACGGCCCGAAGATCTCCGTCCAGACCCGTGACGCGATCGGCCGTACCTGGCAGATGTCGACCATCCAGCTCGACTTCAACCTGCCGGAGCGCTTCGACCTGGAGTACACGGCCGCGGACGGCTCCAAGACCCGCCCGGTCATGATCCACCGTGCGCTGTTCGGCTCGATCGAGCGGTTCTTCGCGGTGATGCTGGAGCACTACGCGGGTGCCTTCCCGGCGTGGCTGGCGCCGGTGCAGGCGGTGGGCATCCCGGTCGGCGACGCCCACGTGGAGTACCTGGAGAAGTTCGCCGCCGACGCGAAGCGCAAGGGCCTGCGCGTCGAGGTGGACTCCTCCTCGGACCGCATGCAGAAGAAGATCCGCACGCAGCAGAAGCTCAAGGTCCCGTTCATGATCATCGTCGGTGACGACGACATGAACGCGGGCACCGTGTCGTTCCGCTACCGCGACGGTTCGCAGGAGAACGGCATTCCGCGTGACGAGGCCATCGCCAAGCTCGTCGATGTGGTGGAGCGTCGCGTTCAGGTCTGACGTGCTCCCCGCCTGCGCGGGGACTGCCCCCGGGAGGCATCACGTCTCCCGGGGGCCTTTCTGCTCCAGCGGTGTGAAGTCATATGCTGCACACCATGACGAGCGAGCCTGAGCAGCAGATCGGAGTCGGAGTCCAGGACGCGTTTCAGCGTCTGTGGACACCGCACCGGATGGCGTACATCCAGGGCGAGAACAAGCCCACCGGCCCGGGTGCGGACGACGGCTGCCCGTTCTGCTCGATCCCGCAGAAGTCCGACGAGGACGGGCTCGTCGTGGCGCGCGGCACGAGCGTGTACGCGGTGCTGAACCTCTACCCCTACAACGGCGGCCACATCATGATCGTTCCGTTCCGGCACGTGGCCGACTACACGGAGCTGGACACCCCTGAGACCGCCGAACTGGCCCACCTCACCAAGCAGGCGATGACCGCCCTGCGCGCCGCGTCCGGTGCTCATGGCTTCAACATCGGCATGAACCAGGGTTCGGCGGCCGGTGCGGGCATCGCAGCCCATCTGCACCAGCACGTCGTGCCCCGCTGGGGCGGCGACACCAATTTCCTTCCCGTGATCGGCCACACGAGGGTACTGCCGCAGCTTCTGGCCGACACCCGCAAGATGCTGGCGGAGGCCTGGCCGACGGGCTGACGCGGGATCCGGCCGGCGGCCGTCGGCCGCCCGGCGATCGAGGACGAGGCGGTTCGGGCCGGCGGACCACGGGGGCGCGGGCCCCGGAGAGCTGCGCCCCGGCCCGCCCCGCACCTACCACGGCTGGACCGCCGGAGGCCTACGCGTCGTACACGTCGGCCTTCTTGGGTGCCGCGTCCTGGATGGCTCCGCTCAGGTTCGACGAGCGCGCGCCGAACTTCTCCGTGTCCACGCCGTTCTCCTTCAGCACCTTGATCGCCGCCGAGTGCACCGCCCGCAGGACCGGCGTGGCCGCGCGCAGCGCGTCGTCGGCCATGAAACGGTGCCGCCACGGCTTGTCCGCCCAGGCGTGCCGCAGACCGAAGGGCTCGGGCAGCGAGAGCTTGCCGCCCAGCCAGTAGAGCAGCGGCGGATACCAGGTCAGCGGTGCGCGGGCGGCCAGGCGCACCACCTCGTCGGTGTCGACCAGCGGGAGCTTCACCGTCCGGGTCTCCCAGAACTTGACCGACTTCTGGACCGACTTCTCCTTGGCCGCCGGCTTGCTCGTGAACAGGGGGTGCACCGGGCCCAGCGCATGCCCGGTGACCTCGATGCGCAGCGTCTCGTGCAGCACCGTCACCGTGATCAGCATGGTGAGGACCAACTGGCCGTCCCACAGCGTCCACTGCACGCCCAGGTAGTGCCGGTCGCCCGCGCCGAACTGCTGGTTGTTGCAGATCTCCTGTATGGCGTGCGACTTGATCTGGTACGCCTCGACGTCGGTGCCGTCGGGCCGGGACACCGCCCCCGCGTTCTCCCCGATCGGGGTGACGATCCAGTGCCGTACCGTCGGCTTGGGGAAGCCTCCGGTGTGCAGCGGGCCGCGCTCCAGCATGCGCAGCCGGTCGTGGATGGCCTTGATGACGTCCCAGCTGCGGAACGGGTTGATCTCCCGGTCCGGGTCGATCGGGATCAGCTCCTCGGCGAGCTGCCAGCTGCCCCAGCGCGTGCCCATGCCGAGTATCCCCTTGGGCCCGGCGTAGAACACGGAGTTGGACTGCTGCTCGGCGCTGAGCCGGGCCAGCGACTGGCGCAGCTGCTCGGCGGCCGTCTCGCCGGGGCTGCTCGGTACCGCCTCGGGCACCTTGGCGCCCACACTGCCGCCGGAGAGCAGGCTGCTCCAGCGCTCCCTGAGGTCGTGTGCCGTGCGTTCGCAGATCCGCTTGGCCCAGAACCAGCCGATCACCGGGGCGACGACACAGGCGCGCGCGTACCAGCCCCAGAATCCGTCGAAGGGCATCCGGAGCAGGAAGAGCGCGGCGAGGAGCCCCATCGCGACCAGCAGGACGGTGGCGAGCGCGCCGGCCCGCTTGTCCTCGCGCCTGGCGATGGTGGTGCGGATCTGGAAGACCAGCAGCCAGATCAGCAGTCCGGGCAGGAACAGCAGGCCGCACAGCGCCATCACGGCACTCAGCCAGTTGTCCCGCTCCCTGCGGATGCGGTGCGCCGCGAGGCTGTGCTCCACGACCACCTGCGGCTGGGTGCCGAAGGACTGGATGAGCGGTGCCCGCCCGGAACCCAGCATCCGGTCGATGACCGCCCGGGAGAACGCCTCGCCCAGATTCGGCCGGAACAACGCGATCCGGGGCTTGCCGACGGACGACTTGTGCCACTCGCTGTTGGCCTTGAGTATCTCGTCGGCCTCGTTGTCCCGGTAGGCGGCCGAGGCCAGCGCGAACGTCGGGGTCTGCCCCCCGTCGCCGGTGCTCGGCACCTGCGGACCGAAGAACTCCGCGTAACCGCCTTCAACGGCCATTTCCGCCCCCGATCGCCGCGACTGTCGTCTTGCGGCCTTCCCGACTTCCCTGCTGCGCACACCTGTTGAACTGGTCTTCAGGGTATCCGCAGCCACCGGCGTCCGGCGGTGGGCGGCCGAAAGCCGCCTGCCGGTACGAAGCACGGCCTCTGCGGGGGCGCATTCCGCGGCTGCCGGGTGCGTGTCCGGGCGCGGTGGTGCGCGGGCGCCCGCAGGACCGCCGGAGCTGTCGGCCGGGTGGCCGGCGTCCGGTCCGAGCCGTGAGGAGGCGCGGGCCGCCGCCGACCGCCCGCTGTTTGCCGCCTGTCGTCCGCCGTCAGGCGCTGAGTGCCTCCTCGCGGGCCCGCTCGGCGATCTGCGCCGGCATCGGCTCGTGCCGCACGTACCGGCGGCTGAAGCGCGCGGTGCCGTGCGAGAGCGACCGCAGGGCGACGCTGTACCGGCCGATCTCGATCTCCGGGACCTCCGCCCTGATGAGGGTGCGGCCGCCCGGCGACTGCTCGGTGCCGAGCACCCGGCCGCGCCGGCCGGACAGATCGCTCATCACCGGGCCCACGTAGTCGTCACCGACCAGCACGCTCACCTCGGCCACCGGCTCCAGGAGATGGATCCGTGCGTCCGCGGCAGCCTCCCGCAGCGCCAGCGCGCCGGCCGTCTGGAAGGCCGCGTCGGAGGAGTCCACCGAGTGCGCCTTGCCGTCCCGCAGCGTCACCCGTACGTCGATCAGCGGGTGACCGGCCGCGACTCCCCTGGCGGCCTGGGCCCGTACGCCCTTCTCGACGGACGGGATGAACTGCCGCGGCACCGCGCCGCCGACGACCTTGTCCACGAACTCGATGCCCGAACCGCCCGGCAGCGGCTCCACGTCGATCTCGCAGATGGCGAACTGCCCGTGCCCGCCGGACTGCTTGACGTGCCGTCCGCGCCCGGAGGCCCTGGTGCCGAACGTCTCGCGCAGCGGCACCCGGTGGGCCACGACGTCCACCTGGACGCCGTACCGGCTGCGCAGCCGCTCAAGGGCGACGTCCGCGTGGGCCTCGCCCAGGCACCACAGGACCACCTGGTGGGTGTGCCGGTTGTGCTCCAGGCGCATCGTGGGGTCCTCCGCCACGAGGCGGGCCAGTCCCTGCGAGAGCTTGTCCTCGTCCGGCTTGCTGTGCGCCTGGATGGCCAGGGGCAGCAGCGGGTCGGGCATTTCCCAGGGTTCCATCAGGAGGGGGTCGTCCTTGGCCGACAGGGTGTCCCCGGTCTCCGCGCGGCCCAGCTTCGCCACGCACGCGAGATCACCCGCGATGACGTGGGACACCGGCCGCTGCTGCTTGCCGAACGGTGTGGACAGGGCACCGATCCGCTCGTCCGCTTCGTGGAGGGCACGGCCCTCGTGGCCCCGGTCGGCCAGTCCGTGCCCCGAGACGTGCACCGTCTGGTCGGCGCGCAGGGTGCCGGAGAACAGCCGGATCAGCGAGAGGCGCCCGACGTACGGGTCGGACGACGTCTTGACGACCTCGGCGACCAGCGGGGCGTCGGGATCGCACGGCTTCAGCTCGCGCGGTGCGCCGTCGACCGCGGTCACGCGTGGTGTGGTGTGTTCCAGCGGGGTCGGGAAGCCGCCGGTGATCAACCCGAGCAGTTCGACCGTGCCGAGACCCTGGCGGGCGCCCTCGGCCGCGGGGGCGGCGGCCAGGACGGGGAAGAACACGCCGCGTGCGACGGCCTTCTCCAGGTCCTCGATCAGCGTCCTGACGTCGCACGGCTCGCCGCCGAGGTAGCGGTCCATGAGGCTCTCGTCCTCGCTCTCCGCGATGATCCCCTCGATCAGCCGGCTGCGGGCCTCCTCGATCAGCGGCAGCCGGTCCGGGTCGGGCTCGTGCTCCTCGCGCTCGCCGGAGGAGTAGTCGAACAGCTTCTGCGTCAGCAGCCCGATCAGGCCCGTCACGGGCGTGTGCCCGTCGGGCCCCTCCGGGCCGTGCAGCGGCAGGTACAGCGGCAGCACGGCGTCGGGATCGTCCCCGCCGAACGCCTGCGCGCACACGCGCGTCATCTCGGTGAAGTCCGCGCGGGCCGCTTCCAGGTGCGTGACGACGATGGCCCGCGGCATGCCGACGGCCGCGCACTCGTCCCACACCATGCGGGTCGAGCCGTCCACCCCGTCGGAGGCCGAGACGACGAAGAGGGCCGCGTCCGCCGCCCGCAGGCCGGCCCTGAGCTCACCGACGAAGTCGGCGTATCCGGGAGTGTCCAACAGATTGATCTTGATGCCGTCCCATTCGAGGGGCACCAGGGAGAGCTGTACCGAGCGCTGCTGCCGGTGCTCGATGTCGTCGTAGTCGGAGACGGTGCCGCCGTCCTCCACCCGGCCCGCCCGGTTCACCGCTCCCGCGGTCAGCGCGAGAGCCTCCACCAAGGTCGTCTTGCCCGATCCGGAGTGGCCGACCAGCACCACATTCCGTACGGACGTGGGGTGGTCGGCCGCCTGCGCCCTTCCGGCGGCTCCGGAGTGTGTGCGCGCCTTGTCGCCCATGGTCCTGCCTCCCGTGCACGGTGAGGTCACTGTGGGCGCGGACTCGCGGAATCCTCCCCGGGCCCGGCCCGGGGCACCCCGAGCGGTGACGGCTCCGGCGACGCCCGCGGTCCTTCGAGCTTTCCACCCCCGTCACGGTGCGTCCATACGAAGGACGCGATCCCGCCTCCCGGCGCTGCTCCGGGACGGGAATCCGTACGCCGGCCGTCCTCCGTGCCGGATCCCCGGGTGCCCGGCGTCGGCCGTGCGCGCGCGTGACTACGATGGGCCAGCCGGTGGCCAGTGGGGCCACGCGGCCACACCGACCGTCGGGAAGGCCATGCTGAACAAGTACGCGCGTGCATTCTTCACGCGTGTCCTCACACCGTTCGCCGCGTTTCTCATCCGGCGGGGGGTCAGCCCGGACACGGTCACGCTCATCGGCACCGCCGGTGTGGTCGCGGGCGCGCTGGTCTTCTACCCCAGGGGCGAGTTCTTCTGGGGCACGGTCGTCATCACGCTGTTCGTGTTCTCCGACCTCGTCGACGGCAACATGGCCCGCCAGCTGGGCCGCTCCAGCCGCTGGGGCGCCTTCCTCGACTCCACCCTCGACCGGGTCGCCGACGGGGCCGTCTTCGGCGGCTTCGCCCTGTGGTACGCGGGCGGCGGCGACGACCTCGTCCTGTGCGCCGTGTCGATCTTCTGCCTGGCCAGCGGCCAGGTGGTGTCGTACACCAAGGCGCGCGGCGAGTCGATCGGACTGCCGGTGGCCGTGAACGGGCTGATCGAGCGGGCCGAGCGGCTCGTCGTCTCCCTGGTCGCGGCCGGCCTGGCGGGCCTGCACGCGTTCGGCGTGCCCGGCATCCAGTACCTGCTGCCGGTCGCCCTGTGGATCGTCGCCGTCGGCAGCCTGATCACGCTGATCCAGCGGGTCGTCACGGTGCGCCGGGAGTCCGCCGAGGCGGAGGCCGCGGAGGCCGCCCAGGAGCAGGAGGCCGCCGGAGGGCAGGAGGCCCGCGGGAGCGGGGCCGCGAAGTGAGCGTGCAGGACCGCCTGAGCGACGCCCTGTACGGCGCCGGCTGGGCCACCGTCAAGAAGCTGCCCGAACCCGTCGCCGTGCGGCTCGGCCGGACCATCGCCGACATCGCCTGGAAGCGGCGTGGCCAGGGCGTGCTGCGGCTGGAGAGCAACTACGCACGCGTGGTGCCGGGCGCGAGCCCCGAGCGGCTCGCCGAACTGTCCCGCGCGGGCATGCGTTCGTACCTGCGGTACTGGATGGAGTCCTTCCGGCTGCCGGCCTGGAGCCCGGAGCGCATCGCGAACGGCATCGACATCAAGGACATCCACCGCGTGACCGACGGCATGGCGGCCGGCAAGGGCGTCGTCCTCGCGCTGCCGCACCTCGCCAACTGGGATCTCGCGGGCGCCTGGGCCACCACCGGGCTCGGCATCCCGTTCACCACCGTCGCCGAGCGCCTGAAGCCGGAGACGCTGTACGACCGGTTCGTCGCCTACCGCGAGGGCCTCGGCATGGAGGTGCTCCCGCACAGCGGCGGCAGCGCGTTCGGCACGCTGGCCCGGCGGCTGCGCGACGGGGGACTGGTCTGCCTGGTCGCCGACCGCGATCTGTCGGCCTCCGGAGTGGAGGTCGAGTTCTTCGGCGAGACCGCGCGGATGCCGGGCGGCCCCGCCCTGCTCGCCCAGCACACCGGGGCGCTGCTGCTGCCGGCGACGCTCTGGTACGACGACTCGCCCGTGATGCGGGGCCGGGTCCATCCAGCGGTCCCGGTTCCGACGTCAGGTACGCGGGCCGAGAAGACGTCTGTCATGACACAGGCGCTGGCCGACGCCTTCGCCACGGGCATCGCCGACCACCCGGAGGACTGGCACATGCTGCAGCGCTTGTGGCTCAAGGACCTCGATCCCGCGCGGGACCCCGACCAGGACGCCCGGAAGGGAACCCCGTGAGGATCGGCATCGTCTGCCCGTACTCCTGGGACGTGCCGGGCGGCGTCCAGTTCCACATCCGGGACCTGGCCGAGTACTTCGTCCGCCAGGGCCACGAGGTGTCCGTCCTCGCCCCGGCCGACGAGGACACCCCGCTGCCGCCGTACGTCGTCCCGGCCGGCCGCGCGGTGCCGGTGCCGTACAACGGCTCGGTGGCCCGGCTCAACTTCGGCTTCCTGTCTGCGGCCCGGGTGCGGCGCTGGCTGCACGAGGGCGCCTTCGACGTGATCCACATCCACGAGCCGACCTCGCCCTCGCTCGGCCTGCTGGCCTGCTGGGCGGCCCAGGGACCCATCGTCGCGACCTTCCACACGTCCAACCCGCGCTCCAGGGCCATGATCGCCGCGTACTCCATCCTGCAGGCGGCGCTGGAGAAGATCAGCGCGCGGATCGCGGTGAGCGAGTACGCCCGCCGCACGCTCGTCGAACACCTCGGCGGTGACGCCGTGGTGATCCCGAACGGGGTGGACGTCGGCTTCTTCGCCCGCGCCGAGCCCGAGCCCGACTGGCAGGGCGACACGATCGGCTTCATCGGCCGCATCGACGAGTCCCGCAAGGGCCTGCCGGTGCTGATGCGCGCCCTGCCGAAGATCCTCGCCGCCCGCCCGCGGACGCGACTGCTGATCGCGGGACGCGGCGACGAGAAGGAGGCGGTGCACACCCTGCCCGCCGAACTCCGTTCCCGGGTCGAGTTCCTCGGCATGGTCAGCGACGAGGACAAGGCCCGCTTGCTGCGCAGCGTCGACCTGTACGTGGCGCCCAACACCGGCGGCGAGAGCTTCGGCATCATCCTGGTCGAGGCGATGTCCGCGGGGGCGCCGGTGCTCGCCTCCGACCTGGACGCCTTCGCCCAGGTCCTCGACCGGGGCGCAGCCGGCGAACTGTTCCCCAACGAGGACGCCGACGCGCTCGCCGAGGCCGCGGTACGCCTCCTGGGGGACCCGGAACGGCGCACGAAACTGCGCGAGCGGGGCAGCGCCCACGTCCGCCGTTTCGACTGGTCGACCGTCGGCGCGGACATCATGTCCGTCTACGAGACGGTGACCGCCGGAGCCGCGGCGGTGGCGGCCGACGAGCGGACGACGGGGCTGTGGTCGCGCTTCGGACCGGCACGGGACTGACGGCGAGGACATGGCCACGGCCGGCATCACCGGCCCGTCCGGGCCGAAGCGGGGTCCGAGGGCGCAGCCCCCGGAGACGGCACCTCCGGTGAACGGCACTCCACCGGCACCGTCGCCCGCACCCGGGTACCCGGCGAACCCCGGCGGAGCGCCCCGGTAGCCTTGCCGCCCGTGACCGCAACCCTGATCTGGATCCTTGTCGCCCTGGTCGTGACCGGCCTCTACCTGAGCTGGACGGCGGGGCGGCTGGACCGGCTGCACGCCCGGATCGACGCCGCCCGTGCCGCGCTCGACGCGCAGTTGCTGCGCCGTGCCTCGGTGGCCCAGGAACTGGCCACGTCGGGGGTGCTCGACCCCGCCGCCTCGATCGTGCTCTACGAGGCCGCGCACGCCGCTCGGCAGACGGTGGAGGAGCAGCGGGAGGTCGCCGAGAGCGAGCTGAGCCAGGCGCTGCGGGCCGTCTTCGCCGAGTCGCAGCAGGTGGACGCGGTCAGGGAAGTGCCCGGGGGAGAGGACGCGGCCCTGGAACTCGCCGAGGCGGTTCGCAGAGTGCCCATGGCCCGCCGTTTCCACAACGACGCCGTACGGGCCGCACGCGCCCTGCGACGGCACCGCAAGGTGCGCTGGTTCCGGCTGGCGGGCCACGCGCCGTTCCCGATGGCGTTCGAGATGGACGACGAACCTCCGGCCGCCCTGATCGAACGTGTGGCCTGACCGGCAGCACCCACCGGGAGCCCGCACCGGACGCCCGTACCGGATGCCGGGCGGGGAGCTCAGCCCAAAACGATCCACCGCCCTTCCATTGGCTCTTGCCGCGGACTGGTCCGTTCACGTTTCCTCAGTGCTGCAGAAACCCCCTCTTCGCCATCAGTGAGGTCACTCGTGTCCAGCACGCTCTCCGAAAACCAGGGTCCCGAGACCGGCACCGCCCGTGTGAAGCGCGGCATGGCCGAGCAGCTCAAGGGCGGCGTGATCATGGACGTCGTCACGCCGGAGCAGGCCAAAATCGCCGAGGACGCGGGCGCCGTAGCCGTCATGGCCCTGGAGCGGGTCCCCGCCGACATCCGCAAGGACGGCGGCGTGGCCCGTATGTCCGACCCGGACATGATCGAGGGCATCATCGAGGCCGTCTCCATCCCGGTCATGGCCAAGTCCCGCATCGGCCACTTCGTCGAGGCGCAGGTGCTGCAGTCGCTCGGCGTCGACTACATCGACGAGTCCGAGGTCCTCACCCCCGCCGACGAGGTCAACCACTCCGACAAGTGGTCGTTCACCACCCCCTTCGTCTGCGGTGCCACCCACCTCGGCGAGGCCCTGCGCCGCATCGCCGAGGGCGCCGCGATGATCCGCTCCAAGGGCGAGGCCGGCACCGGCAACGTCGTCGAGGCGGTCCGCCACCTGCGTCAGATCAAGAACGAGATCGCCCGGCTGCGCGGCTTCGACAACCACGAGCTGTACGCCGCCGCCAAGGAGCTGCGCGCCCCCTACGAGCTGGTCAAGGAGGTCGCCGAACTGGGCAGGCTGCCGGTCGTGCTGTTCTCCGCCGGCGGTGTCGCCACCCCCGCCGACGCCGCTCTGATGCGTCAGCTCGGTGCCGAGGGCGTCTTCGTCGGCTCCGGCATCTTCAAGTCGGGCGACCCGGCCAAGCGGGCGGCCGCCATCGTCAGGGCGACCACCTTCTTCGACGACCCCAAGGTGATCGCGGAGGCGTCCCGCAACCTCGGCGAGGCCATGGTCGGCATCAACTGCGACACCCTCCCCGAGGCCGAGCGCTACGCCAACCGCGGCTGGTAGGCCCCGGGCATGAGCGACATCGTCATCGGTGTCCTGGCCCTCCAGGGCGACGTACGGGAGCACCTCGTCGCCCTGGCCGCGGCCGGCGCCGTCGCCAGGCCGGTGCGGCGCCCGGAGGAACTCGCGGAGGTCGACGGCCTGGTCCTTCCCGGCGGGGAGTCCACCACCATCTCCAAGCTGGCCGTCCTGTTCGGCCTGATGGAGCCCCTGCGCGCACGCGTGGGCGACGGCATGCCGGTCTACGGCACGTGCGCCGGGATGATCCTGCTCGCCGGCAGGATCCTCGATCCGCGCTCCGGTCAGGAGACCGTGGGCGGCCTCGACATGATCGTGCGCCGCAACGCGTTCGGGCGGCAGAACGAGTCGTTCGAGGCGGCGGTCGACGTCCGGGGCATCGCGGGCGGCCCCGTGCACGGGGTCTTCATCCGTGCCCCCTGGGTCGAGTCCGTCGGCGCCGGCGCGGAGGTGATCGCCGAGCACGACGGCCACATCGTCGCCGTCCGCCAGGGCAACGCGCTGGCCACGTCGTTCCACCCGGAACTGACAGGCGATCACCGGGTGCACGGCCTGTTCGTGGACATGGCGCGCGGATACAGGGAGGCCGACTCCCCGGGCCCGGCCCGGCACCTCCCGCCTGCCCGGCGGGCGGACGACGGGAAATGTCGGACCGGGCCCTTGTAGGATTCCTGCGTTCGTTGCAGAGATGGGTTACGCGAAGGAGACAGGCAGATGTCCGGCCACTCTAAATGGGCCACGACGAAGCACAAGAAGGCCGTGATCGACGCCAAGCGCGGCAAACTCTTCGCGAAGCTGATCAAGAACATCGAGGTCGCCGCGCGGATGGGTGGTGTCGACCTGGAGGGCAACCCGACCCTCTACGACGCCGTTCAGAAGGCCAAGAAGCAGTCGGTGCCGAACAAGAACATCGACTCCGCCATCAAGCGCGGCGGCGGTCTCGAGGCCGGTGGCGCCGACTACGAGACGATCATGTACGAGGGCTACGGCCCGAACGGCGTCGCGGTGCTCATCGAGTGCCTCACCGACAACCGCAACCGCGCGGCCTCCGACGTGCGCGTCGCGATGACCCGCAACGGCGGCTCGATGGCCGACCCGGGTTCGGTGTCGTACCTGTTCAACCGCAAGGGTGTCGTGATCGTCCCCAAGGGCGAGCTGACCGAGGACGACGTCCTCGGCGCCGTCCTGGACGCGGGCGCCGAGGAGGTCAACGACCTCGGCGAGTCCTTCGAGGTGCTCAGCGAGGCCACCGACCTGGTCGAGGTCCGCACCGCTCTGCAGGACGCCGGGATCGACTACGACTCCGCCGAGGCCAACTTCGTCCCGACCATGCAGGTCGAGCTGGACGAGGAGGGCGCCAAGAAGATCTTCAAGCTCATCGACGCGCTGGAGGACAGCGACGACGTGCAGAACGTCTTCGCCAACTTCGACGTGAGCGACGAGATCATGGAGAAGGTCGACGCATAGCGCCGCCGCGTGCACGACGATGCCGGCGGGCCGATGGGGACACGTCCTCACCGGCCCGCCGCTCCTGTCAGTGGCAGCCGATAGCCTGGCACACGTCAAGGATCACCGTCCGCCGGACCGCAACCATCGATTGAGGAACCCCGACGGCGGTCGACCAGGTCCGCGAGAGCGGCGGCGGATCAGCCGCGAAGAGGGGTGCAGGGTGCGCGTGCTGGGGGTGGACCCGGGACTGACGAGGTGCGGTGTCGGAGTGGTCGAAGGGGTCGCCGGGCGGCCGCTGACCATGCTCGGCGTGGGCGTCGTGCGCACGCCCGCCGACGCCGACCTCGGTCACCGTCTCGTCGCCATCGAACAGGGCCTCGAGCAGTGGCTGGACGCATACCGGCCGGAGCTCGTCGCCGTCGAGCGCGTCTTCAGCCAGCACAACGTCCGTACGGTGATGGGCACCGCCCAGGCGAGCGCCGTCGCCCTGCTGTGCGCCTCCCGCCGCGGGATCCCGGTCGCCCTGCACACCCCGAGCGAGGTCAAGGCGGCCGTGACCGGTTCCGGACGTGCGGACAAGGCGCAGGTCGGTGCGATGGTCACCCGTCTGCTGCGGCTCGACGCGCCTCCGAAGCCCGCCGACGCGGCCGACGCCCTCGCCCTCGCCATCTGCCACATCTGGCGGGCCCCCGCGCAGAACCGGCTCCAGCAGGCCGCCGCCCTGCACGCCTCACGCACACCCGCCGCACGCACGGCCGCATCGAGGGCGTCCGGCCCGAGAACGACCACAGCGCCGAACCCGTCGCCGAATCCGTCATCCAGCCCATCGCCCGACCCACCGAAGGGGCGCACCGCATGATCGCCTTCGTCAGCGGCACCGTCGCCGCACTCGCACCCGACGTCGCGGTCGTCGAGGTCGGCGGTGTCGGCATGGCCGTCCAGTGCACGCCGAACACGCTGTCCACGTTGCGCGTCGGCCAGGCCGCCCGGCTCGCCACCTCCCTCGTCGTGCGCGAGGACTCGCTCACCCTCTACGGCTTCGCGGACGACGACGAGCGGCAGACCTTCGTCCTGCTGCAGACCGCCAGCGGTGTCGGCCCCCGCCTCGCCCAGGCCATGCTGGCCGTGCACACCCCGGACGCGCTGCGCCGGGCCGTCGCGACCGCCGACGAGAAGGCGCTCACCGCCGTCCCCGGCATCGGCAAGAAGGGCGCACAGAAGCTGCTCCTGGAGCTGAAGGACCGCCTCGGCGCACCGGTGGGCACGGCGGCCGCGGCGAGCCCCGTCACCGCGGGCTGGCGCGACCAGTTGCACGCCGCCCTGATCGGCCTCGGCTACGCGACGCGCGAGGCCGACGAGGCCGTTGCCGCCGTCGCTCCCCAGGCCGAGGCGGCCGAGGGAACGCCCCAGGTGGGCGCGCTGCTGAAGGCGGCCCTGCAGACCCTGAACCGCGCCCGTTAGCCCCGTACCGCCGTTCCCCCGTAGCCCCGCATCCCCGTACCGCCCGCCGCCCCGCCCGGCTAGGAGACTTTCAGTGAACTGGGACGACACGACCGACCCCACGGCCGCCGAGCGGCTGGTGGGATCTGTCGCCGACGGGGAGGACCAGGCCGTCGAGGCCGCCCTGCGCCCCAAGGACCTGGACGAGTTCATCGGCCAGGAGAAGGTCCGCGAGCAGCTCGACCTCGTGCTGCGCGCCGCACGCGCGCGCGGCGCCACCGCCGACCACGTGCTGCTCTCCGGCGCCCCCGGCCTCGGCAAGACCACCCTCTCCATGATCATCGCGGCCGAGATGGAAGCCCCCCTCCGCATCACCTCGGGACCGGCCATCCAGCACGCCGGCGATCTCGCCGCGATCCTCTCCTCCCTCCAGGAGGGCGAGGTCCTCTTCCTCGACGAGATCCACCGCATGTCCCGGCCCGCCGAGGAGATGCTCTACATGGCGATGGAGGACTTCCGCGTCGACGTCATCGTCGGCAAGGGGCCCGGCGCCACCGCCATCCCTCTCGAACTGCCGCCCTTCACCCTGGTCGGCGCCACCACCAGGGCGGGCCTGCTGCCGCCCCCGCTGCGGGACCGCTTCGGCTTCACCGCGCACATGGAGTTCTACGAGCCCACCGAGCTGGAGCGGGTCGTCCACCGCTCGGCGAGCCTCCTGGACGTAGGCATAGAGATCGACGGCGCCGCCGAGATCGCCGGCCGTTCGCGCGGCACGCCCCGCATCGCCAACCGTCTGCTGCGCCGCGTCCGCGACTACGCGCAGGTCAAGGCCGACGGGCGGATCACCAGGGAGATCGCCGAGGCGGCCCTCGCGGTCTACGAGGTGGACGCCCGCGGCCTCGACCGGCTCGACCGGGCGGTGCTGGAGGCCCTGCTCAAGCTGTTCGGCGGCGGCCCCGTCGGCCTGTCCACGCTCGCCGTCGCGGTGGGGGAGGAGAGGGAGACCGTGGAGGAGGTCGCCGAACCCTTCCTCGTACGGGAGGGGCTGCTCGCCCGTACCCCGCGCGGCCGGGTCGCCACGCCGGCTGCCTGGGCGCACCTCGGCCTCACCCCGTCCGGCTCCGGAGCCGCCGGAAACGGACAACGGGACCTGTTCGGGGCGTGAGGCGGACGGCACTGGCCACGCCAGGAACCCCGGTGCCATGCTGAGCGTTGTTCCCTGCGCGCGAACTCGCCTAGACTCCGCCGATGCCACCCTTGTCGGCGGCATCACATACCCCCAACCATCAGGCCGTTCACCATCGCGGTCGTGTGAAGGAAGTCCGACCCGTGAGTCTCCTGACCCTCCTCCCGTTCATTGTGCTCATCGGGGCCATGTTCCTGATGACCCGGTCGGCCAAGAAGAAGCAGCAGCAGGCCATCGATATGCGGAACCAGATGCAGCCGGGTTCCGGTGTCCGCACGATCGGGGGTATGTATGCCACGGTGAAGGAGGTCAGTGACGAGACGGTGCTCCTCGACGCCGGACCCGGTGTCGAGCTGCTGTTCGCGAAGAACTCCATCGGTGCCGTCCTGACCGACGAGGAGTACAACCGGATCGTCCACGGCATCGAGCACGACCTGAAGTCCGACGCCGATGTCGTCCCCGACGACGCCTCCTCCCTCACCGAGACCGACGACTCCTCCTCCGCCGCCTCCGACGACGCGCCGGTCGATTTCGGCAAGAAGGACACGGCCGAGACGGCCGAAGCGCCCGCCGACACCGCCGACGCCGAGCCGGCCGATGCCGGCACCGACGCCGCCGACCGGGCGAAGACGGACGAGCAGGCGAAGAAGTCCGAGGGCGGTTCCGAGGCGAATTTCCTCCAGCCGCTGGCCGACGCCGGTTCGGTGGGCAACACCCTCTACGGCCTGCCCT
>NZ_JBHXQZ010000110.1:0-24538 GCF_042717095.1 Streptomyces sp. NPDC058632
GGCGGGGCGGGTCGCCGGCGGCCCCGGGGCGGCTGGGGGGGCCCGGGGCGCGGTGGTGGGCGGGGGCGGGCGGCGCGCCCGCCGCCCCCCCCCCCCACCCCCGGGGAACACATCCTCCGTACCGGCTCGGCCGCAGCGTCACCGGAGTGAAGTGCGTCCGCCCCGGGGGTCCTGGCTCCCGGCCCGGGGCAGTGGGCGCGGCGCCGCGCCCCGCCGCGAGGCTGCCTCCGCCTCCCCGGCGGCCCGGTCGGAGTGCCGGCGTCGCCAGTAGGGGTTGTCGTGGGACAGCCCGCTGGAGACCCGGCCGTACATGCCGAACGTCGCGATGAGCAGCCCCATGACGTAACTGAAGATCACGTTGGTCATGCCGAAGTCCAGGATGTTGGCGGGGCGGCCCAGCACGAAGGTGTGGGCGAAGCCGCTCAGCACGAACAGCCCGCCCACCGTCATGTTGAGGGTGGAGGCGAAGTTGCCGCCGATGGCGGCGCCGACGAGCAGCGCCAGTCCCACCACGGTGGAGATGACACTGAGCGCGACGTTGGAGGTCATGCCGGCGATCGTGTTTCCCGACGTACTGAAAGGACTGAGCGCGTCGGCGAAGCCGAGGCCGGCGAAGGCGAGCAGGACGAGGCCGCAGAAAGCGGCACCGTAGCGGTAGACGGTCGCCAGGTGATGGTCGACTGGAAGTTCGTCTTGCAGCTTCATGACCGCTTTTCGCCCGGAACTATCCGGTTGGATGCGGATCATTCCGATTTTTCACTTCCGGGCTCCGGGCTCCGGGCTCCGGGCTCCGGGCTCCGGGCGCCCCGGCCCGGAACGGCTCGGGAGGGCGACCCGGCTCCTCGGCCGTCCCGCCCGCGCGGCGCAAAGGCCGGTTCCCTCGGCCCGTCCGCCCGTCCGCCTGTCCGGCGATGTCGAGCGCCGTCCCGTACAGCCGGTCCGCCTTCAGGCGGACGACCACCCGGCGTTCGGCGACCGGTTGCTCCGGGAACGCGGCCTCGTCCTCCGGCTTCGCCGCCTTGGGGACCGGCCCGAGCGGTTCCCGTCCGACCGCGTCACCGGGGACCGTCGTGGCCTCGGCGACCTCGGCCTCGCCCTCCGCGACGGCGGACGACCACACGTCGCCGCCCTGCACGTGCAGGGCCGCACGCGGGTCGCGCCGCAGGTGCTTGAGCTTGACGCGGTCGACGGTCGTCGAGAAGCGCGCGACGCGGGCGGCGGCATCCAGGTGCAGACCATGGTGGTCAGATGGAGGTGGCCACTGCGCTTGACGGTGGCGAGGGTGCCGAACTGTTGTGTGCCGAGCAGGCGGGAGAGAGCTTCGTCGGACAGCGGGCGCGGCTCTGGGCGATCTTCAGCCCTGCAGTGGCCCCCCGTGCCGTCACCGGGTGTTCCCGGGACGGCGACGGGCGTTTCCTGCCGGGCGGCCGGCAGCCTGCGGTCGGCTACCTGGAGGCGGAGCCGGACCGCATGAAGTCCTTCGGGCTCAGCGCGCGTTCGACGATGCGGGTGTCGCCGATCCAGCCGTAGAAGCCCTGCCCGAACTTCTCGGCGAACTGGGTGCCGCCGATGACGAACGGCTTGCCGAGCGTCTCGATGCCGGTGGCGGGCTGGGTCGGGTTGCGGGCGATCTTCGAGCCGTCCACGTACATCACCGTGCGCCGCCCGTCGTTGACGACGGCGATGTGGGTCCACCGGCCGACCGGCAGCGTGTGGCTCCACGAGGTGGGGTCGGCGTCCTGCACGTCCGGGTAGAGCACGAACTGCAGGAAGCGCTCCGGGGAGACGTTCAGGCTGCAGGTGGGCTCGTCCTTCGACCAGCCCGTGGTCTTGCCGGCGTCCCCGTTGCGGCCCTCCCAGCTGAGGATGCCCATCCAGGCGTGGTCGCCCTCGAACGGGTCGGGGAGCTTGATGAAGGTCTCGATGGTGAACCCGGCACGGAACGTCGAACTGTTCAGCGGCGCCGTGGACTTCGTGGTCAGCACGGCCCCGCGGTCCGGCGCCTTCCCTCCGTCGAACCGCAGGCTGGCGTGCGCGGGCTGGCCGTCGTGGTGGTCGGCGGACCAGGTGACGACGTCGGCGGCGCTGTCGTGGAGCAGCCGTACGGCCAGGTCGTTGCCGTTCCCGGTCAGGTCACGGACCACCGCCCCGGCGGGCACCGGGGAGCCGGGACGGCCGGCGCCGGACAGGCCGTCGGCGTCGAACCGCCAGTAGGCCACCGTGCCCCTCGGCATGACCCGATGCGCGGGCCGCGGCTTGGGCACCACGACGGGGGCGAAGCCCTCGAACCGGTCGGCGAAGTCGATGTCGAGGCTGAACCGGTCGGTGGAACCGGTCAGTTCGAGGGTCTCCGCCTCGAGCGGGGTCCGCTTCTCCGGGTCGCGCGCGAGGAACCAGGGGGCGAAGGTCTGCACGTCGATGACGTTGCGCACCAGGTCGAAGGCGTACAGCCGGATCATGCCGGCGCCGCCGTAGTAGCGGTCCTGGTAGTTGGTGATGTGGACGTGTACGTCGTGGCCCGCGTCGTTGGTGAGCACCGTGCGGCCGGGCGGCCAGTAGTGGCCTCCCAGCGCGAGGAAGATCTGGTCGTTGCCCCGGATGAGGCTGTCCCACAGCCGCTGCCCGTTGCCCGACAGGCGCGCCGTGCCGTCCTCTCCGGCCGAGGCGATGTCGTGGGTGGTGAGGATGGCGGGGTGGGCGGGGTGCGCGTCGAGGACGCCCTGCGCCCACGCGAGCCCCTTGTCCGAGGCACGCCAGTCGAGGGCGAGCACCAGCCACTCCCGGCCGGCGGCGCGCAGCACGTGGTAGCTGTTGTAGCCGTCGGGAGAGGCCCCGCCGAACGTGGGCATGCCCTTGAAGCGCCGGGGCCCGAAGGCCCGGAGGTACGCGCTGTCGCCCCGCTGGTCGTCACCCGAGGCGATGTCGTGGTTGCCGGCGAGGACGCTGTAGGGGACCTTGCCGTGGAGGGACCGGAAGGTGTCGGCGGCGAGTTCGATCTCGTCCTCCGTACCGTGCTCCGTGACGTCGCCGAGGTGCGTCATGAACGCGATGTTCGCCTCGCCGCGCTCGGACGCCAGGTACTGGAAGGTCGCCTTCAGCGGCTCCGGGTCCGCGCTGTCGGCGTCGAACAGGTACTGCGTGTCGGGGAGCACCGCCACCGAGAAGCGCGGACCGTCCTCGTCGAAACGACCCCGCCGGGTACCGGTGCCCGTGGGGGGTGCCGCGTCCGCCGTCCCGGCCCCGAGCACGGCTGCGGTGGCTCCTGCCGCGGGAACGACGACCGCCGCCTGCAACAGAGACCGGCGCCCCGGTCTGGGGTGGTGGTGCGTGTGCTCGCTCATACGATCTCCCTGTGCGCGAAGGACCCGGTCCGCGAGGATCGTGAACGCAGAGGGCAAGCACGGAACGAACCGTTCCTGAACACAGGACACACGGCACCGGTCCAGACCACCGAGCGGGTTCGGCGACGGACGCGCCTCTCGGGAATATGGCGTTGCCCAGGAGCCGGCGTTCACGTTGGCTGGGCGGCATGGCTGAACTGCGTACCGATCGCCTTGTCCTCCGTCGTTGGCGTGGCTCCGATGTCGGACCGTGGGCGGCGATGAACGCCGATCCCGAGGTCCGGGAACATCTGGGGGACCTGCTCACCCGCGAACAGAGCGAGGCTTCCATCGCCCGTTTTCAGGCCGGGTTCGACCAGCGGGGCTATGGGTGGTGGGCGGTCGAGGTACGGGCCACGGGCGAGTTCATCGGCTTCGCGGGCTTGGACCGGGTGGAGGACGGGATGCCCTTCACCGGGGTGGAGATCGGCTGGAGGCTCGCCCGCCCGGCCTGGGGCCGGGGCTACGCCACCGAGGCCGCACGGGTGGTCCTGGCCCACGGATTCGACGCACTTGGGCTTCCCGAGATCCTCGCCGTCACCACGGTCGGCAACCTCCGTTCACAGGCGGTGATGCGCCGCATCGGCATGACCCGGAACCCCGCCGACGACTTCGACGACCCCCTGGCGCCCGACGGCCCACTGCGTCCGAACGTGCTGTACCGCATCGCCCGTGGTACGCCGCCGGGGTAAGGGCAACCGAACGGCCGTCCGAGCCGTCTCACTCCGATGACCAGGGGAATCAAGGCATCGGACGGGAGCATGGTGACGCCGAGGAGACGAGTGAGGGTGGGGGTCGCGGCCGGTCTGGCTCTGCTGGCCACGGTCGGGGGCGCGGTGGCCGTCGCGCGGGACGACGGCCGCCGGCTGCTTCCCCGCGCCGCGTACGACCCCTTCCGCGGCTCGGCCGCCGCACAGGAATGGGTCGCGCACGGCGACCACGCCGCCGTCATCCGCGTCACACGCGAGTCGGCGGCCGAGCCCGGCCCCAAGGACGGCGACTACCTCCCCCGGACGGTGACGGCGACCGTCACGCGGGTCGTCTGGTCGAGGCCCGGGGCTCCCCGCCTGCCCGAGGAGATCACCCTGCGGGCGCACGGCTGGTACACCACCCTCTGGGGCGGCAGGGAGGAAGCGGCACGCGAGGGAGCGCCCCGCCTGGAGCCCGGGCACAGCTACGTCGTCGGTGTCACCGGCACAGGCAGGGGCATGGAACTGATCGGTGACGACGCGGCCCTGCCCTACGACGCCGCGACCATCGGCCGGGGAGAACTCGAGGGCCGCGCCATCAGCCCCGACGCCTATCGCGGAGCCGTCCGAGGCCTGCCCGCGGACTCGGTCGCCGAGTTCGCCATCAGTGAGACGTACAACCCCAGGAGCCTCGACGACATCCGGCGACTGCTCGAGGCCACCTCTCCGCTCAACCTCTACCGGCAGACGGCGTTGAGCGGCCTGTACACGGACGTGGACCTGGACCGCCGGCGCGACGAGCACGCGGACGAGGGAACCGCCGACCTTCCCGGCCGGGTCCGCCGCCGCGTCACCGCACTCGATTCCGGCACCGACCACTTCCTGTCGGTCGTCTGCTCCGGACGGGGCAAGGAGGTCACGCTCGAGCTCACCGTCAACGGGGCGACGACCACACGCCGGCTGCCCTGCAACACGGGCAGCGAACTGGCAGCCGTCAAGCAGCCGCGGGGCGACGTGACCTTCGAGATCTCCTCCGCGGGGCCCGACATCGGCGCTGTCGCGTGGAACGTGTCGAAGGCCCCCGAGCTCTCCGGTCTCCCCCGCTGAACCGACTGCCCGATCCTCCTGGGCGGCCGTCGGCCGCCCGGGCTGTTCCTGGTGCACTCGACCTCGGCCGGTTCCTCGCCCTCCCACTGCGCGCGAACCGCCGGCGCCTACGGCTCCGCCAGCGGGTTGGGGACCGGCAGGTAGCGGGCCGAGGCTCCGTCGGCGTGGGTCCAGCGCAGGAGGAGGTTGGTTTTGGCGGGGAGGGTGGGGCTGGTGAGAAGGGCTCGGGCCTCCGGGAGGGGGTGGCGGGAGAGTTCCCGGCGGGCTGCGGGCCACGGGGTGAAGCCCGGGTGGTGTTCGGTGAGGGCTGACGCGATGTCCGTCAGGTGGTTGACGATCAGGCAGTAGACGAGGCGTTCCCAGCCCGCTTCCCTCGTCACCTCCGTAAGCAGTTTCACGCCTTCCGCGTCCCGGTACAGGGCCTGTACGGGCATGCCGTCGGAGTCGACGGCGATCAGGGTGTTCTGCAGGTGGGCCTCGACCACGACGCCGTGCCGGGCGAAGGTCCGCAGTGCCGGGGGGACGACCTGGGCCAGGTAGGCCCTCCACCAGGCGGCGGGGGTGGAGGTGGTGGCCAGCGGGTTGCCCTCGTAGTCCTCCGGCAGGGCTGCGGCCAGGTGCGGGGTCGTGCCGGGGAGCAGGTGTGCGTGCAGGCCGTCGCGGACCAGGACGGCCAGTTCCTCGAAGGCGAAGTCCGCGGTGCGGTAGCCGCGGTCGCTGAGCCAGGCCGCGGGGGCGTCAGGTGTGGCCGAGGCGGCGAAGGCCTCGCTCGTGGCCCGGTCGGTCCTGCTCAGCTTCATCAGGTCGTGGCGCCACAGGCGGCGGACGTCGTTGGTGATGCGCACGTCCAGGCTGAACTTCAGGAACAGGTCCTGCGCGGGCGTGTACACGGTGCGGATCGCGGCCGTGGGCCATACCGGGAACGCGGTCGTGCCCAGCCGGATCAGCCGGCCGTCGGCGAACGCGGGGGCCAGGCTCCGGGCCGTCAGTTCCAACTGCCAGGGGTGGGCGGGCAGGAGGCGGTAACCGGGCGGGGCGGTGCCCAGGCGGTCCAGGGACGTCGTGTCGCCCTCCTCCACGACCGTGTCCTCCCGTACCCCGAGCAGCGTCAGCGGGAAGCGTGCGTACGCCTCCGGTGCGTACGGCAGCCAGCTCGCCGTGGGGCCCGCTCCGCGGGCCTTGGGGGCGGGGTGGTGGGTGTGGCCGGTGAGCAGGGACTGCTCGGAGCGCAGGTAGGGGTCGGTGGGCGGGGTGGCGCCTGCCCGTGCGGTGAGCAGCGCGGCTACCGCGTCACGGCTGTCGGTCATCTCGGCCGCCAGTTCCTGGTTGGACACGCCGGTGTGCCGGCGCAGTTCCTCGGCGACGAGTTCCACCAGTTCCGGGTGGCCGAGGCGGCGCCAGGTGCCGTCCTGCGCGCGTACCTCGGGTGCGGTGGGGCTGCGGCGGGTGCCGTGGACGCGCAGCAGGCGGTGGGTGCCCGGCAGGCGGTACGTCCGGGGGGTGCCCGGCTCTCGTTCCTGGTCGCGGCCCGCGGCCTCGTCGCCGGCGTCCGGCACCGGTTGTGCGACCTCGCGCAGGAGGCAGTTCAGGAGCGGGGCGGCCGCGTACGCGTCGGCCCGGCCGGCCGGCCGGGCGGTGTCGTGGGCGCGGGGTGCCGCGTCGTCGTCTGCGGGCGGGGGCATGAGGTCCACGCGTTCCACTGTTTCCCTACGGTCTGTCCGGACGGAGACGATCAGTATCTCCGCATGTCCGTCACGGACCGACCTGTTCGTTCCGCAGCACCTTCCGTACCCGAGGAGCCCGCCTGTGCACCGTCCCTTCGCCGTAGAGACCGAAATCGCCGACGAGTTGGCCACCGTACGGCCCGCGCTGGTGCCCCGGTACGCGGCGGCGCTGCCAGGGGCCCGCGCGGCCGTGCTGACCCGGCTGTGGCGCGGCCTCGCGCACGATCCGCTGCCGTGGGTCGTGCGCCGGGAGCCGGACGGTGACGGGCTCGCGCTGCGGCTGGCGGACGGCCGTCGGCTGCGCGGCCCGCGTCCGGACCCGTATGCGACCGCCGCGTACGTCACCGTCGTACGGCTGGACGAGGTGGCCTACGACGATCCCGCGCGGTTGGCGGGGGAGCTCGCCGTTCCGCGTTCGGCCGCCTTCGCGGACGAACTCGCGCACAGTGTCGCCTCGTTGGCGTTGTCCCGGGCGGGGGCTCCGGAGGGGGGCGGGGAGGACGCGGGTGCCTGGGGCGAGAGGGCCGACTGGGAGTGGGAGCAGCGGGTGGTCGACGGGCACCCGTTCCATCCCAACTGCCGTTCTCGACCCGGCTTTTCGGTGGCCGAGCAGCTGGCGTACGGACCCGAGCACCGGGCTGTCGTGGAGTTGGGGCTGGTTCCGGTGCCGGTCGGGGACTGTCTGGTGACGGGGAACTGGCCCCGGTGGCTGCGGGACGGAGGGCGGGTGGTGATCCCGGTGCACCCCTGGCAGGCGGCGCATGTGCTCGAGCGGGAACCCGCGGAGCGGATGGCGGCGCATCCGCTGATGGCGCTGCGCACGCTCGCCCTGCCCGACGGGCCGCATGTGAAGACGGCGTTGAGCGCGCGGCTGACGTCGTCGGTGCGGGACATCTCGCTCGGTTCGGTCGCCGCGTCCGCGGTGCTGTCGGAGTTCGGGGAGTCGGTGGCGGCGCGGACCGGCGGACTGTTGCACATCACCCGCACCCTGGGTGCCGCGGCGGCCGGCTCCCCCGATCTGGCGGCCGTGGTGCGCGAGTCGCCGCAGGAGTACGCGGCGGCCGGGGAGCGGGTGGTGCCGGTGGCGGCCCTGGCGGCGACCGGGCTGCCCCGCTCCCCGGGCTGGGCGGCCCGGTTCGCGCGGCTCGCCCTGACGGTCGGGCTGCGACTCCTCGAGTCCGGCGTGGCGTTGGAGGCGCATGGTCAGAACCTCCTGGTGGTGCTGGCGCCGGACGGGGAGCCGGTGCGGCTGGTCTACCGTGATCTGGCCGATCTGCGGATCAGCCCCGCGCGACTCGCCCACCACGGCATCTCCGCACCCGGGTTGCCCGCCCGCATGGTGACGGATGACGAACGGGCTCTGCGGCGCAAGCTGTTCGGTTCGCTGGTGGCGGGCGCGCTGGCCGGCACGACGGGCTCCGGCCCGGCGTTGCGCGCCGCGTTGGAGAGTGCCGTACGGGATCTGCCGCGCACCCCGGACCTCGCGGCACTGTGCGGCGAGCCGTTGCCCGCGAAGGCGCTGACGCTGATGCGGCTTTCGCCGAGGACGACCGGGGACCACTGGGCGGAACTGCCCAATCCACTGCTCGATCCCCTTCGGGGCGAGCGCGAGTAGGGCCTGCCCGGAGCCCCGCTTTGGAACAGGGTGTCCCCGATCAATAGGATCCGTCGATGATCAGAAGAAAGTGGCCGGCCGCAGGCGTCGGTGTCCTGCTCGCCGCTCTGTCGGCGGGGCTCGCCTTCCCGTCCGCGGCGGCCGCCGGTGAACCCACGGGCCAGGGCGCTCCCCAGGTCGACCTCGTCCTCGATGTGAGCGGCTCGATGCGGACCCGGGACATCGACGGGCAGTCCCGGATGGCCGCGGCCAAGCAGGCGTTCAACGAGGTGCTGGACGCGACGCCGGAGGAGGTCGAGCTGGGGATCCGCACCCTCGGTGCCGACTACCCCGGCGACGACAGGAAGGAGGGCTGCAAGGACACCGCGCAGCTCTATCCGGTCGGCCCGCTGGACCGCACCGAGGCCAAGACGGCGGTGGCCACGCTGAGCCCGACCGGCTGGACCCCGATCGGCCCCGCCCTGCTGGAGGCGGCCGACGACTTCAAGGACGGCAACGGTTCCAGGCGCATCGTGCTGATCAGTGACGGCGAGGACACCTGCGCCCCGCTCGATCCGTGCGAGGTGGCCCGGGAGATCGCGGCCAAGGGCATCGGACTGACCATCGACACGCTGGGCCTGGTGCCGACCGCCAAGCTGAGCCGGCAGCTCAGCTGCATCGCCGAGGCGACCGGCGGCACCTACACCTCGGTCGAGCACCAGGACGAACTCACCGACCGTGTGAATGAGCTGGTGGACCGCGCGGCCGAGCCGGTGGTGACACCGGTCGCGACCGAGGGCGGCGCCTCGTGCGCGAAGGCACCGACGCTGGAGTCCGGCCTCTACACGGACCGTGAGGAGTTCGGGCAGCAGCGCTGGTACCGCGTGGACGTGCCGGCGGGCCGGGAACTGCGCGCATCGGTGAGCGTGGCGGCCGACCGGGCGGTGAACCCCGACTACGGCGTGCTGCTGCGGGCCGTCACGGTGCACAGCCGGGAGATCGTCCGCGGCGAGGCCACGGGCAACGGCCGCACGGACGTCCTGTCCACCGGCCTGCGCTACCCGAAGCCCGAACGGGACGACGCCGACAGTGACGACGCCGCCGGCAAACCGGCCGCCGAGACGGTGTGCCTGGCGGTGACCAACTCGTTCTCGCCGGGCTCCGGCGTGAAGACCACGCCCGGCCTGCCGCTGGAACTGACCATCGACGTCGTCGAAGGCCCGAGCGGGTCGAGCGACGTGGCCTCCTTCGGCCTGGGCCGGGGCTGGTGGCTGCTCGGCGTACTGGTCCTCACGGGCTTCCTCGCCGGTCTCGTCTGGGGCCGGCTGTCACGCCGGCGGCTCGCGGTCTGGAGGACCAGCTGATGCGTATCACCCGCTCCACCCGCTTGTTGAGCACCGCGCTGCTGACGTTCGGGCTCACCGCCGCTGCCGCGGCCCCCGCGGCAGCCGACTCCACCCCCTCCCCCAGCGCGTCCGAGGACGCCGCCGGACCGACCCGCGCGGGCACCTCGTTCCGTACCGCGACGGAGTTCGAGCAGGGGCGGACCGCCACGGCGCGCGCCTCCGTCGGCGACTACCTGTACTGGTCGTTCCCCGCGGGCGCGGGGCAACGTCCCACCGTCGAGGCGACGGTGAAGCTGCCCGAGACGCACGCCGCCGAGACCTGGCGGGTCGACGTGTACGACGGTCTGCGCCGCCGGCAGGCCTGCCAGTACGGCGCCCAGACCCGCACCGCGGCGGCCGACGCGGCCTCCGTGGAGCTGAAGTGCGTGCTGCGCACGGTCCGCGCCTGGTCGGAGCCGTGGGCCAACGACCCGCTGCCGGGCACGTACTACATCCGGCTCACGGCGGTGAACCTCCCGGCGTCCGACCTGGGCCAGCCGGTGGACATCGAAGTCCGGGCCGACTCCGAGGAGACGGGCGGTGCGGCGGCGGTCGACGGTTCGCTCGCGGAGCCGCTGGTGCCGGGCATCGCACTGCGCAACGAGACCGACGACAGCGAGGAGGGCGACGGGGACGACTCGCCGACCGCCGTGCTGGCCGACCTCGAGCCCGAGGACGGCTGGACCTCCGGCTGGTGGTCCGACCGGTGGGTGTGGACCGCGGTGGGCGGTGCGCTGGCCGCCCTGGCCGGAGTCGCCGGCTACCGGCTGGCCCGGGGTACGGGACGGCCGTCCCGGGTACCGCCGGACGCGTGAAACCACATAAGTGATGTGCCGTCAGGAGGCCCGCCCCGTGCGGGCCTCCTCCCCTTTGCCGGCCGTTCCTCCCGTCCCGCTCCCCGTCACACCTCTCTCAGCGCCTTGGCAAGCGTGCCGTCGCCGCTCACCGCCACCCGCCCCTCCCGTACGGCCTCGGTGACGGTCGACCCGCCGCGGCTGATCGCCGTACAGGTGTCGGTGTCCAGGACCAGGGTGGCGTCCGGCAGGCCGGGGGCGGGTCCGTCACCGTAGACCGACCCGTTTCCGGGGACGGATCCGTCCCCGGCGCCGACGTACAGGTGGAACAGCCCTTCCTCCAGCCGGACTTCGACCAGGCCGCCTTCCCCCACACCCGCACCCCCACCGGCACCCACACCCTCCAGGGCGCGCAGCAGGGGCAGCGCGAACCAGTGCGCCCGCACCGCGTCGGTGGGCCGCCGCTCCCCCAGCGCCGCCTGCCCCCACGCGCCGAGCGCTTGCAGTACGGGCAGCAACTCGCTTCCGCGGCTGGTGAGTTCGTACACGTAGGCCGCGCCGGGCGGGGGCAGCCGCCGCCGGGTGGTCAGCCCGTCGCGCTCCATGTCCTTCAGCCGCGAGGCCAGTACGTCCGTGCTGACGCCGGGAAGGTCCGCGTGCAGGTCGGTGTAGCGCCGCGGGCCGGCGAGGAGCTCGCGGACGATCAGCAGGGTCCAGCGGTCGCCGACGGCGTCGAGCGCGCGGGCGGCGGAACAGTACTGGTCGTAGCTTCGGCGAGGTGACATGCGACGCAGTGTAGACAAGTTGTTGGACTTTCCAAGCGGTCACTTGGTAAAACCAAGCAGGAAACACGGGATACCCGAGGGGAAGCGGCGCATGGAGTTCCGGCAGTCGAGCAAGCTCAGCGAGGTCTGTTACGAGATCCGCGGCCCGGTCATCGAGCACGCGAACGCGCTGGAGGAGGCGGGGCACAGCGTGCTGCGCCTGAACACCGGGAATCCGGCCCTGTTCGGCTTCGAGGCGCCGGAGGAGATCCTCCAGGACATGATCAGGATGCTGCCGCAGGCGCACGGTTACACCGACTCGCGGGGTGTCCTCTCCGCCCGCCGCGCGGTGGCCCAGCGCTACCAGACCCTGGGCGTGGGGGTCGACGTCGACGACGTCTTCCTCGGCAACGGCGTCTCCGAGCTGGTGTCGATGGCCGTCACGGCGCTGCTGGAGGACGGCGACGAAGTCCTCATCCCCGCACCCGACTTCCCCCTCTGGACGGCGGTGACCACCCTCGCGGGCGGCAAGGCGGTCCACTACCTGTGCGACGAACAGGCCGACTGGTACCCGGACCTGGACGACATGGCGTCGAAGATCACGGACCGTACGAAGGCCGTGGTCGTCATCAACCCCAACAACCCGACGGGCGCGGTCTATCCGAAGGAGATCGTCGAGGGCGTCCTCGACCTGGCCCGCAGGCACGGCCTGATGGTCCTCGCCGACGAGATCTACGACCAGATCCTCTACGACGACGCCGTGCACCACTCGGCCGCCGCACTCGCCCCCGACCTGGTCGTCCTCACCTTCTGCGGGCTGTCGAAGACGTACCGCGTGGCGGGCTTCCGCTCCGGCTGGCTGGTGGTCACCGGCCCGAAGCAGCACGCGAGGAACTACCTGGAGGGCCTGACGATGCTGGCCTCCATGCGCCTGTGCGCCAACGCGCCCGCCCAGTACGCCATCCAGGCCGCGCTCGGCGGCCGCCAGTCCATCAGTGAGCTGACCGCCCCGGGGGGCCGCCTGCACGAACAGCGGGACGTGGCCTGGCGCATGCTCAACGACATCCCCGGCGTGAGCTGCGTCAAGCCCAAGGGCGCCCTGTACGCCTTCCCGCGCATCGACCCGGCGGTGCACAAGATCCACGACGACGAGAAGTTCGTCCTCGACCTGCTCCTGCGGGAGAAGATCCAGGTGGTCCAGGGCACCGGCTTCAACTGGCCCACCACCGACCACTTCCGCATCCTGACCCTCCCCCACGCGGACGACCTGGAGGCCGCGATCGGCCGCATCGGCCGCTTCCTGAGCGGCTACCGGCAGTAGGGAACCGGGGAACCACCGACGGGGCCACCGCGTCGGATCAAGGTATGAGTGAACAGAGACAGGAGAGACAGGGCTGTGCGGGCATCCTCCTGGCGGCCGTGGGCGCCGTCGCAGCGGTGCTCGCCTGGTCGCCGAAGGCGCGGGTCAGCATCGACGGCGGCTTCGAGGGCATGCACCGGGACCTGAGCGTCCTCTACGTCGACCTCCCCCTCATCGCCGCCGGCGGGGCGCTCGTCCCGCTCCTCGCCTGGCTGCTCACCCTGCGCACGCTGCGCCGCCCCTGGCTCGCGGCCGTGACCGCGGCGGGCGCGCTCGCGCTCGGCATCTGGGGTCTGCTGAGCTGGTGGACGCCCTACCAACGGCCGGAGTTCATGGGTTAGCCGCACCGGTCGGCCCGGAATGACGCCGCTACACGGCCTCACCGCCCGGACGCTGTCCGGCTCCGTCCGGGCTGCGACGCGTCATGACGAGGCTGCGCTGCGGCGCCGGGTCGGGGGCAGAATGGTGCTGCGCCGACAGCTCGAACGGCTGTTGGAGATCGGGCAGAGGCGGAACATGGAGATCCAGATCCTGGAGCTGCGGTACGGAGTCGTCCGGGTCCAAACCCTCCCGCCACGAGAGCAGCCGGCCTTCGTCGAGAAAGTCCTTGGAGAGACATGAGCCTGAAGCCCCCGGCCGGTGACGGCACCGAGCCGACGTGGTCCAAGAGCGGCTGCGGCACCGGCGACGGGCCTGCCTGCGCCGAGGTCGCCACCACCCCGGACGCCATCCGCGTACGGGACCCGAAGCACATACCGGGCCCTCGCCTCCCCTTCGGTCCCCAGCACGGGGCCGCCTTCCTCTCGTACGCCTCCGAACACTGAGCCACCACACCCCATGAGCCGACCACTCACCGCCGCCCAGCGCCGCCTCATCGACGCCGCCGATCCCGTCACCGGTCGGCTGAAGGGAACGGAGGCCCAGCTCGCGGCGCTGGTGACGCGCGGGCTCGCCTTCCGGCACCCGAGGCCGCCGCACGCTCACTTCCTGACCCCGGCGGGGCACCGGATCCGGGAGGCGGAGGCAGAGCCGGAGCCGGTGAAAGCGGAGGCACCGGCCACGACCGGGGTGTTCGCGGCTCGCGTCGGTGGCGGGGACGCGGCGCACCAGCCCGGCCCCGCCCGGCGGCGGGAGGTGCACAGCGCCTGGCAGGGCATGCTGGAACTGCGCCGGATGACCAACCCCGACGGCGCCACGGACCGGCCCTGCGGCTGGGAGCGCTCGCATCTCGTGCAGGCTGCCGCACTCGCGCTGGAGGCCGCCGGGCATCCCCCGGCCGGGCAGGACGCCGAGGACGGTTACCGGGTGCGGGAGACACCGCAGCCTGAGGCGGTCGCCGTGTACGGGGCGGACGGCGAGGCGCTGCGGGCCTGCGCGGCCACCCTGGAGGGGGCCGGCTGGCAGGTCGGCGAGTACACGGAGCCGAGGACGCGGACCCGGTACCTGCTGGCCTCCCCGCGCCGCGTATGAGGGCGCGTGCCAGGATCGGTGGCGAGCGCGGCGAATCGAGCAGGTGCGAAGGGGACGCAGTGAGCGAGCCGTTTTCCGTCCGGGTGACCGTGCGCGGATACGAGACCGACGTGCAGGGCCACCTCAACCAGGCCGTGTACCTCAATTACGCGGAGCACGCGCGCTGGGCGCTGCTCCATGAAGCGGGGATCACGCAGTCCGTGCTCGCAGCGCGGGGCGTGGGACCGGTCGCCCTGGAGACGACCATCCGCTACAAGCGCGAACTGCTCGCCGGCGACGAGGTCGACGTGAGCTGCGCCTTCGCCTGGAGCACGGGCAAGACGTTCCGTATCGAGCAGGTCGTCACCAGGACGGACGGCACGGTCTCGGCCGAGATCACGGCGGTCGGCGGTGTGCTGGATCTGGGGCTGCGCAAGCTGCTGCCCAGCCCGCAGGACATTTTCCGGGAGCTGGCCGAGGACCCGGGCCTGTTCGGCCTGTAGGAACACAGGCCACCCAGCCGTTCCGGTCGAGGAACGAGGGCAAAGACGGGGATCGGACCCCGTGTCCCGGGCGTCGGGGCGGCCTTGTTGACACAGGCCGCCCGTGGCACCGGGGCCGCTTCCGCTTTCACCCGGTGAAAGTTTCCGCCGCCAGGACGGCAACGCCCCTGGCCGTCCGGACCGCCACTGGACCAGACCTCCAGCAGCGGCCGAACGCCCTTTACACGCACGGAATCCACGTGCGTAATTAATGACGCGCGCACGTCAAACAGCACGGGTTTGCCCAGGTGGCACCGGCCGACGTCACCTCCTCTCTCATCCCCACATGCGTACAGGAGGCAGCCATGTCCTCGTTCCCCCACCGCTTGACCGGCCCTCGCAGACGGATCGCCACGGCACTCGGAGTCCTCGGCGCGGCACTCGCCCTGACGGTGGCCACCGCCCCCGGTGCCACCGCCGCACCCCGGCCCGCCCCGGACCGTGCCGAGGTCACGCCGGGCAACGCGTACATGGGCGTGGGCGCCCGGATCCACGACGACGCCCCGGCCGAGGATCCGTCGATGAGCATCATGGCGCCGACCGACGGAGTCCAGGGCATCGACGTCTCGCACTGGCAGGGCGCGATCGACTGGGCCTCGGTGCGCGGCGCGGGAACCCAGTTCGCCTGGATCAAGGCGACCGAGGGCACCGGCCACAAGGATTCCCGGTTCAACACGAACTACACAGCCGCCTACCACGCCGGCGTGATCCGCGGCGCGTACCACTTCGCGCTCCCGAACGCCTCCAACGGCGCGACCCAGGCGAACTACTTCGCCTCCAGCGGCGGCGGTTGGTCGCGCGACAACCTGACTCTCCCGGGTGTCCTGGACATCGAGCACAACCCGTACGGGGCGATGTGCTACGGCCTGTCCACCACTCAGATGCGCACCTGGATCAACGACTTCCACACCACGTACAAGTCGCGCACCGGCCGTGACACGGTGATCTACACGACCTCGAGCTGGTGGAACACCTGCACCGGCGACTGGACCGGCATGTCCACCAGGAGTCCGCTGTGGGTGGCGCACTGGACCAGCGCCTCGCCGACCGTCCCGAGCGGTTTCCCGACCTGGACGGTGTGGCAGTACACCAGCACCGGCTCGGTCGGCGGCGTCGCCGGCGACGTGGACCGCAACCAGTTCAACGGCTCCCGGGACCGGCTCCTGGTCCTCGCCGACAACACGTAACCGGCGCCCGCTTCGGCACCGGCGGAGGGGACACCTTCTCGCCGCGCCCCCAGCACGTGAACACGCGGTGGAGCCGACGGCCGATCCCGTCGGCTCCACCGCCTTTCCTCACCCTCTCCCTCCAAGGAGTGCTCGTGAACGCCGAGAACGCGCTCCGGCGCCGTCTCCTGCTCGCCGGGGCGGCCGGTCCGATCGCCGTCGCCGCGCTGTCGGGCACCGCCCGCGCGCAGGCCCCTGCCCGTACACGGGGCGCGGAGGCCATCGAGCCGGACATCGACAGCACCGCGGCCTGGGGCGCCCGCTCCCCGCGGGGAACCGTCAGCCGGCTCTCGTACCGGCCGAGCCGGATCATCGTCCACCACACGGTGAGCGCCGACACCACGGACTTCTCCCGCGCGCAGGCCCACTCCCACGCCCACTGGGTCCAGGACCTGCACATGGACAAGAACGGGTGGGTCGACACCGGCTACCACTTCCTGGTGAGCCGGGGCGGCTGGGTCACCGAGGGACGGCACGGCAGCCTGCAGGCCCTCACCGGCGGGACCGGCTTCGTCCTCGGCGCCCACACCTCCGGGCAGAACGACCGGGCCGTCGGGATCGCCGACGAGGGCGCGTACCACACGGGCGCGACACCTCCACAGGCGCAGTGGGAGGTCCTGGTGGCGCTGTGCGCGTACACCTGCGCGCGCTACGGCATCGCCGCCACGCAGCTGTACGGCCACAAGGACTACGGCGACACCCTCTGCCCCGGGGCCCTCCACGACATGCTGCCCCGGTTGCGCGACGAGGTGGGGGCCGCCCTGGCGTGAGGCGGAGTCCCGCAGTCTCAGCCCTGCGCCGCGATCGCGGCCAGCCGCTGGGCCTGTGCGCGGGTGGTGCGGGCGATCTCGTCCTCGTCGGCCGTGCGGAGCCGGCTGTCCTCCACGATCTGGCGGCCGTTCACGAACGACGCCGTGACCGGCGCCGCCGCACCGAGGACCAGCGCGGCCACCGGGTCGGCGATGGAGGCGTGGGCGAGGGTGTCCATCCGCCACAGCACCAGGTCGGCGAGCTTGCCCGGCTCCAGTGAGCCGATCTCCGCTGTTCGGCCCAGGACCTGGGCGCCTCCGTAGGTTCCCAGACGCAGCACTTGACGAGCCGTCAGGGCGGCCTCGCGGTGCGGGCCGAGGCGGTTGACGAGCAGGGCGTTGCGCAGTTCGGTGTGCAGTTCGCCGGACTCGTTGGACGCGGTGCCGTCCACGCCGAGGCCGACCGGGACTCCGGCCGCCAGCAGGTCGGGGACGCGGGCTGTCCCTGCGGCGAGTCGGGCGTTGGAGGAGGGGCAGTGGGCGACGCCCGTGCCCGTACGGGCGAAGGCTGCGATGTCGGAGTCGTTCATGTGGACGCAGTGCGCCATCCACACGTCCTCGCCGAGCCAGCCGGTGGACTCGAAGTAGTCGGTCGGGCCCATGCCGAACAGCTCGTGGCAGAACTTCTCCTCCTCCACCGTCTCCGACCCGTGCGTGTGCAGTCGCACGCCGAGACTGCGCGCCAACCGCGCTGCCTGCCGCATCAGTTCGGTGGAGACGGAGAACGGGGAGCAGGGTGCCACGGCGACCTGCGTCATGGCGTCGAAGGAGGTGTCGTGGTGTTCCCGGACGGTTTCCCCGGTCGCGGCGAGGGCGCCTTCGGTCGTCTCCACGGCGAAGTCGGGGGGCAGTCCGCCGTCCTTCTCGCCGCGGTCCATCGAACCGCGGGCCAGGGTGAGGCGGACACCCATGTCGCGGGCGGCGCGGATGACGGCACCGGACAGGTCGCCGGAACCGCGCGGGAACACGTAGTGGTGGTCCACGGCGGTGGTGACACCGCCGCGGGCCATCATCGCGAGGGAGCCCCGGGCGGCGGCGTGCACCATCGGCTCGTCGATGCGCGCCCAGGTCGGGTACAGCGCGACGAGCCAGTCGAACAGGTTGTGGTCGGTGGCCAGGCCCCGGGTGATCCACTGGTAGAAGTGGTGGTGGGTGTTGACCAGACCGGGCGTCACCAGATGCCCGGTGGCGTCGATACGGCGGACGACGTTCTGCAGGCCCTCGGGGGCCCTGCCCGCGCCGAGCGACTCGATGCGGTTGCCGGCGAGGACGAGGTACCCGGAGGCGTACTCGGTGTCCTTCGCGTCGACGGTCGCGAGCGCGCAGTTCTCGATCACGGTGCGCCGGACTGCTTCCATGGATCCGTCTCTCCCGCTCGTTCTTGTTCTCAGAGGTTGGTGAGGTCCGCGGGTATGAGCGCCTCGCAGCCGTCGCGCAGGATCGTGGCCTCGATCAGGCCGTAGGGGCGGTCGGCGGCGAAGTACACGGCGCCGTCCGCGCTGTCGTTGTCGAGTCCGAAGGACTCCAGGTCCACCAGGAAGTGGTGACTGTTGGGGAGGGAGAAGCGCACCTCGTCCATCTCGTCGCACTGCTCGATGATCCGGGCGCCCATCTGGTACATCGTCTGCTGCAGGGACAGGGAGTACGTCTCCGCGAAGGCCTGGAGCAGGTGCTGCTTCGTCCGCTCGTACGACGTCTCCCAGTCGGGCATCGGCCGCTCGTCGTCGGTCCAGTTGAACCGCCAGCGGGCGGTGACCGAGGTGGCGAGGATGCGGTCCCGGGTCTCCTTCAGGGTCGTGTACCTGTCCTTGACGAAGCCGTGGAACTCGGAGTCGGTGGAGTTCAGCACCGCCAGGTCCTTCAGGCCCGAGACGACCTCCCAGCGCTCGCCGTCGTAGGTGACCTGCGTCAGCCGGGTCTCCTGGCCCTTGCGGACGAAGGAGTGCTCCCCGCGCTCGCCCGTGTGGGCCCCGGAGGTCGCGATCCGGTCCCAGGCGTACTCCTCGACGCGGATGCGGGCCCGGTGGATGGGCTCCTGGGAGGTGACGAAGTGCCGGGCGAGGTGGATGCCGAACTGCTCGGCGGACTCGATGCCGTGCTCCTTGGCGAAGGCGAACACGGTGTTCTTGGTGGTGTCCGTCGGCAGGACGTGGGCGTTGGAGCCGGAGTAGTGGA
This sequence comes from Streptomyces sp. NPDC058632, assembly GCF_042717095.1. Lineage (NCBI taxonomy): Bacteria > Bacillati > Actinomycetota > Actinomycetes > Kitasatosporales > Streptomycetaceae > Streptomyces > Streptomyces sp. NPDC058632. The sequence goes on from NZ_JBHXQZ010000110.1 coordinate 18,999, forward strand.
CCTCTTCCATGTCGCCGGAGAGGGCGACGGAGACGTTGAGGTCCTTGATGTGGTGGGTGGCGCCGTCCCGCGTGACCTTGACGACGCGGTTCTCCGCTTTGCCGTACTGGTTCCGGCCGAGAATCGTGGGCATGTCTGCTAGCTCCCTCGGTATACGGAGTAGCCGAACGGGTTGAGCAGCAGCGGTACGTGGTAGTGCTCGCCCGGTACGACGGCGAACGTGATCGCCACTTCCGGGAAGAACACTCCGGTGCCGCTGTCCCGGTGCGCGGGGGCGTCCTGCTGTGCCTCGGCTCGCCTGTCGGTGAGGTGGGGATCGGCCTTCCGCCCGAAGTACGGCTCGACGTCGAAGTGGAGCCGTACGTGGGTGGTGCCCTCCGGCAGTGCCGGGAGGTTCTCGCACCGTCCGTCCGCGTCGGTCGCGGAGGCGCCGAGCGCCTGCCAGTGCTCCTCCCGGCCCGAGCGGGCGGAGAGCTGGACGGCGACGCTCCGGGCGGGGCGGCCGACGCTGGTGTCCAGGATGTGCGTGGAAACGGAGGCGGTGGTCTCGGTGCTCATGCGGGCGCCGCTCCTAGGGATGTCGGGGCTGTCGGTCCGCTTCGACGAGCCGGGCCAGGCGGATGCGGTTGATCCTCCCCAGCTCGGTGCGGACGGTCTCGCGTTCCCGCTCCGGCGTGTTGCCGATGCGCTCCCTGGCCGCGTCGCGCATCTGCTCGCCGGTCCGGCCGGTGGCGCAGATGAGGAACACATGGCCGAACTTCTCCTGGTGGGCGAGGTTCAGCTCGAGCATCTCCGCCTTGAGCCGGTCCGGCGCGGAGGCCATGCCGCTCTGCTCCCGCGCGGAGGCCGGGTCGCCGGGCCGGGGTCTTCCGATCGGCGGGTGCCCGGACATCGCCTCGTCGAGGTCCTCCGCGGTCAGCCCGTCCACGGCCGCTTCGGCGGCGGCGTACAGGTCCTCGACGGTCGCCCAGGGGCGGGCGGCGAGCAGCCGGCGGGCCCACGCCGTGGAGGCGCACACCTCGTGGAGCGCGGCAAGGGCCGCGCTCTCCTCCAGGGCGTTGAAACGGGCCAGGCCCTGCGGCGTGGAAGCGGACGTCACGGAAGCCTCCCCGGCCGGGAACGGCCATCCTGCGGAACGGGTGTGCGAACAGCTAACGCCGCCCCGGACCACCACGTCAACAGTTTGTTGAAAAACGCGGCAGCCGGGCCGCCCCCGAAAGCCGGCCGAAGTCCTTCAGGAGGCCCTCAGGAGCCCTTCTCCCGGTTGAGGTAGTTGTAGACGGTGAAGCGGCTGACGCCGAGCGCGCCCGCCACCGTCTCGACACCGCGCCGGACCGCGAAGGCGCCGCGCGCTTCCAGACCGCGGACGATCTCCTGCTTGGTCCTGCGGTCCAGGTCGGCGAGGAGCCGGCCGTGCCGGCGCTCCAGCGCGGCGAGGATGTGATCGAGGGAGTCGGCCAGCTGGGGCAGCCGCACGGCGACGGTGTCGGTGCCCTCCCAGGCGAGGACGACGTCGTCGGGACCGGCCTCGTCGGGCGGGAGCAGTTGCCCGCCCATGGCGTCGACGAGCGGCTTGACGGCGGCGATGAACGGCTCGTCCGCCACGCCGCTCATCCCTCGGCCTCCGCAATCACGTTGACCTGGAGCGAGACCCGGGTCGCGCCGGCCTCCAGGCTGCGGCGCAGCAGCGCGTCCACAGCGGTGAGGACCACGTCGGCACCGCCTTCCGCGGTGTTCCCGAACGGCCCGACGTCCACCGAGTCCAGCGCGGCCCCCTCCACGACCTCCCGGGCCACCACCGCGTGCGCGGGAGCCTCGTCCAGATCGAAGGGCTCGGTCGTGAACTCCACTCTCAATCGCATTGCGCCCCCAGAACACGCCCCTGACCCGCACTTTTACCCGGATCACCCACCACGAGGGCACATCGGGGCACAAGAGGGACACATCAGTCGCCTGCTTCACAGACGCGATGCGCCCCGGGCCGATCAATTCCACTGGGACGGAGCCGCTTCGTCCGCCACGAGGCGACCCTAACCGACCAACACATCCCTCCGCCCTGCACCGTCCGTCAGGAGTGCAGCAGGCATGGGCGGTCCGGCTCGGTCCCTCCTGGCCACAGCGGAGCGCCTCGCGGGCCGGTGCACCGTCGATGTCCATTCGGTGGGTGCCCCGAGCCCCGTTCGGAACGCAGGCGCCGCACCCGCCGGGAGCCGAAGGCGTCGCACCGCTCACGCCGAGGACGTCTTCTCCGGTCAGAGCGGCCCCCAGAGACCGCTCCCCCGGCGCGGTGGTCTTCCCGTTGTCCAGGACGAGCCGAACACTGCCGGGCCGGGGCTACAGGGAGGTGATCACCGCTTCCCTGTACCGCGACGTCGAAGACACGCCCGGCCTCTCCGCAGAACAGGCTTTCGGCGTGCAGTGGCCACTGCGCCTGTCACGGCGCCTCGGTGGTCAGTCGTGGGCGGCGACGAGGTGCTCCAGCCGTGCGTCGGGGAACTCCCGCCGGAAGGAGTTGGCCTGCCAGCGGTCGGGGAAGAGGGCGAGCTGCGCCTTGTCCCGGATGCGGGTGAGGGCCTCGCCCTTGACGATGCGGGAGCGGTTGAGTGCCTCGGCGCCGGCGGCGTCGGTGGCCCGGGCCAGGTGGTAGGGCAGCATCTCCAGTCTCACGGCGGCGGAGAACTCGCCGGCCATGCGGATACCGACGAAGCCGGCGGTGAGACCGACGAGCCCGGTGACGAAGGAGAGGGCGAGCAGGATCGTGCCGAAGGCGGCCCCGACCGCTGCTGTCACGCGTCGAGGGCCATGGCGGTCGATGGCCCGCCCGACCAGGGGCATGACACAGGCGCCGACGAGGGTGCCGGTCAGGTAGGCGGTGGAGACCTGGGTGCGGCTGACGCCGAGGTCGGCGATGAGGGGGTCGATGAATACCGAGACGCCGGTGGTCTGGCCGGGCGCGGTCATCGCCATCGCCAGAGCGCAGTAGGCGACCATGCGCCAGCCGTGGAACCGTGCGCCGGACGGGCCGGCGGGGGCGGCCGTGGACTTCACGGGCGCAAGGACGGACTTGACTCTGCGGCTCAGGGCTTCTCCTTCCGGCCGCCTCCGGTCCCGGAAGTGAAGCGGCATCAAGCGATGCGGACCGGGCCCGGATCGAGTTGATTGCCCCGGACCCGGCCCGCGGGCGGAAAGACCGCCCTTCCCCGGCTCCGTGGGCGAACAGGGCGGCCGGTCCGATCAGTGACTGCCGGTCAGCTGGCCGGCGAGGCGCTCGTGCATCTCGGCACTCGGCTTGTTCAGGCCGGTGATGGTGACCTTCTTGCCGCGCTGGGCGTACTTGGTTTCGATCGCGTCCAGGGCGGCCACCGTGGAGGCGTCCCAGATGTGGGCGGCGGACAGGTCGATGACCACGTCGTCCGGATCGTCCGTGTAGTCGAACTGGTAGACGAGGTCGTTGGACGAGGCGAAGAACAGCTCGCCGGTGACCGCGTAGACGACCTGGTTCCCGTCCGGGTCGACGACACCGGTGACCTCGGCGAGGTGAGCGACGCGCTTGGCGAAGATCACCATCGCCACGATGCAGCCGGCGACGACGCCGATGGCAAGGTTGTGGGTGGCGACCACGGCGGCGACGGTGACGGCCATGACGATCGTCTCTCCGACCGGCATGCGCTGAAGGGTCTTCGGCTGGACGGAGTGCCAGTCGAAGGTCGCGAAGGCCACCAGGATCATGACGGCGACCAGGGCGGCCATCGGAATGTCGGAGACGACCGGGCCGAACACCACCACGAGGACGAGCAGGAAGACACCGGCCAGGAAGGTCGACAGCCGGGTGCGGGCCCCGGACGTCTTCACGTTGATCATCGTCTGGCCGATCATGGCGCAGCCGCCCATGCCGCCGAAGAGCCCGGTGATGACGTTGGCGATGCCCTGGCCGAGCGATTCGCGGGTCTTGTTGGAGTGGGTGTCGGTGATGTCGTCGACCAGCTTGGCCGTCATCAGCGACTCCATCAGCCCGACCAGCGCGAACGCGAAGGCGTAGGGGGCGATGGTGGTCAGTGTGTCCAGGGTGAGCGGAACGTCCGGCAGGCCCGGCACCGGCAGGGAGGAGGGCAGGTCGCCCTTGTCGCCGACGTTCGGCACCGCGATGCCGGCTGCGATCGTGATCACGGTCAGGATGACGATGGACACCAGCGGCGCCGGGACGGCCTTGGTGATCTTCGGGAACAGCACCATGAGCGCCAGGCCGGCGACAATGAGGGGGTAGACGGCCCAGGGGACGTCCGTCATCTCCGGCACCTGGGCCATGAAGATCAGGACGGCGAGCGCGTTGACGAAGCCGACCATCACGCTGCGCGGGACGAACCGCATCAGCTTCGCCACACCCAGCGCGCCCAGGACGATCTGGATGAGGCCGCCGAGGACGACGGCCGCGATCAGGTGGCCGAGGCCGTACTCGTGGTTCAGCGGTGCGATGACCAGTGCCATCGCACCGGTCGCGGCCGAGATCATGGCCTTGCGGCCGCCGACGACCGAGATGACCACGGCCATCGTGAACGAGGCGAACAGACCCACTGCCGGGTCGACGCCCGCGATGATCGAGAAGGAGATCGCCTCCGGGATCAGCGCCAGGGCGACGACCAGGCCGGCCAGCACCTCGGTGCGGAAGACCTTCGGGGAGGCGAGCCAGTCCGGCTTGGACATGCGGAGCTTGGGAGCTTGGGACAGCGATGAGGACATGCAACCGTTTCTGTTCGGGCGCACGCATCCACGCTGGACGCACGCGCGTCGTACTCGACTCCCCGCAAAGGAGGAATCTCCGGCGGCCCGGCCTCGATGGGGGTCCTGCCGGATGAGGGAGCAGCCGCCACGGCTGCCGGTCGGGCATCGTTGCCCGGAAGTCCTGGGGATCCGACGGGGCCCGGTCGGGCGGGCCCGTGCCCTGGAGGTACCGCCTCGACTGCGCCTTCACAGCCCGGCCGCCCTCAACCGAGACTCTACCCTGACGTAAGGAGAGAGTGCGAGTTCGGGCTGGTGAAATGCAGGTAAACCGTGCGCGAGGCCCCTCTACATACAACACTCACGCGAGAGCAGCTCAAACGTTCGAAAGCAGAGGGCCCAGGGGTATGCCGGGCGGCGGCCAAGCACCGGAAACGGACCGGCAAGCAGGACGTATGAACCGGCCCGCCCCACCTACGACCCGCCACCGCCGGAAAGCCGACCCCCTCGCCCCCGCACGACACCGCTGCGGCCCGCCACAAGGCAGGGGCGGGCCGCGCTCGGCAGGGGCTCCTTCCGCCACGAGCCGGACACGGCGCTCGTCGACTGCCTTCCCTCACCCTGCGGTCGGGCGAAACCGTCGCCGTCGTCGGCCCGACCGGAGCCGGCAGGACCGTCCTCGTTCAATCTCCCCATGCGGTTCTACGGCACCGCACCGGACCAGCCGCCCTAGGTCCTGTCTGGAGTTCGGATCAGGAGTTCGGTAGATCGCCTGCGCGTTAGGGCTCGGCCTTGATAAGCCGTCAGTCATGGCGCGAGGCGAT